>JBJEJG010000133.1:0-2223 GCA_051877795.1 Acetatifactor sp. | reverse complement strand
GCCATTCCCGGATTGCGAAATGAGGGATTGACTTCTCTGTAGTAGCCGTTGCCCTGTGGGGGTATATTCTGATTGTTGTAATCCATACAGGTTCACTCGCTTTGCCTTTATTAATTATATGATAACACTAGTTTGCGGATAATACAACAATACAAATCTTGAAAAATAGCGGTCAATCAGATACAATAAACGGAAGAATAACAAGCGTGAGCAAAGGATGAAAATAACTATGGACATTATACTGAAACTGAAGGAAGAACTGAAGGTAGAAAAATGGCAGGTGGAAGCGGCAGTCAAGCTGATCGATGAGGGAAACACCATCCCCTTTATCTCCCGTTACCGCAAGGAGGTTACAGGTTCTCTGAATGATGAGCAGCTCCGTAACCTGCATGAAAGACTGACCTATCTGCGGAATCTGGAAGAAAAGAAGGAGCAGGTGATCGGAAGCATTGAAGAACAGGGAAAGCTCACGGAAGAGCTGAAGAATAAGATTCTGGCAGCAGAAACCCTGGTGGTTGTGGAAGATTTGTACAGGCCTTACAGACCGAAGAGAAAGACGCGTGCCAGTGTGGCAAAGGAAAAAGGGCTGGAGGGACTTGCACAGTACATACTTTCACAGGATGCAAAAGAGCCTTTGGAAACGGAGGCAGCAAAATATATCAATGAAGAAAAAGAAGTGAAGGACGAAAAGGAAGCGCTTCAGGGAGCAAAGGATATCATTGCGGAAAGCATTTCTGATGAAGCCGATTACCGTATTTATATCAGAAATATCACGATGGAAGAAGGAACCATCACAAGTTGTGCAAAGGATGAAAAGTCAGAAAGCGTCTATGAGATGTACTATGATTATGAGGAACCGGTCAAGAAGGCAGCAGGGCACAGAATCCTTGCTTTAAACCGAGGAGAAAACGAAAAGTTTTTGACGGTGAAGATCGTTGCCCCCACAGAGAGGATTTTGCAGTATCTTGCCAAGAAGACCATTACCTCGGATAATGAATATACAACCCCGGTTTTGCAGGAAGTAATCGAGGATGCCTATGACAGACTGATTGCGCCTGCCATCGAGAGAGAGATCAGAAACGAGCTCACGGAAAAGGCGGAGGACGGCGCAATCTCAGTTTTCGGCAAGAATCTGGAGCAGCTTCTGATGCAGCCTCCCATTACGGGAAAGGTAGTGCTCGGCTGGGACCCCGCTTTCCGTACCGGCTGCAAGCTTGCGGTAGTGGACGAGACAGGTAAAGTGCTGGATACGAAGGTAATCTATCCCACAGCACCCCAGAATAAGGTGGAGGAAGCCAAAAAGGAATTAAAACGTCTGATCACCAAATATCATGTTTCTCTGATCAGCGTGGGCAACGGAACCGCTTCCCGTGAGTCTGAACAGGTGATCGTGGAACTGATTAAGGAATTGGATACACCGGTTCAGTATGTGATCGTAAATGAGGCGGGAGCCTCCGTGTATTCTGCCAGCAAACTGGCTACTGAGGAGTTCCCCAATTTTGACGTGGGACAAAGGAGTGCGGCTTCCATCGCGAGAAGACTGCAGGATCCTCTGGCAGAGCTTGTCAAGATTGATCCCAAGTCCATCGGTGTGGGACAGTACCAGCATGACATGAACCAGAAAAAACTGGGAGAGGCATTAAACGGTGTGGTGGAGGACTGTGTAAACAAAGTAGGTGTGGATTTGAATACGGCATCCGCTTCCCTGCTTGAATATATTTCCGGTGTCTCCAAGACCATTGCCAAAAATATTGTGGATTACAGAGAGGCAAACGGTCGCTTCACGAAACGTGAGCAGCTCCTCAAGGTAGCAAAGCTTGGGCCGAAGGCCTATGAGCAGTGCGCCGGATTTATGCGTATTCTGGACGGAGATAACCCCTTGGATGCCACCAGCGTTCACCCAGAAAGCTATGAGGCGGCAGAGAAGCTCCTGGAAAAAATGGGACTTACCATGGAGGATGTGAAGCAGGCACAGAAGGAAGCTGCCAAGAATAAAGGCATTAAAGGCAGCGTAAAGCAGGGCAGTGAAGTCAGAAAACAGGACAAAAAGCCAAAAACACAGAAGGTTGTGATCAGAAATACAAACACTGCCATGGGGCAGGCCCTTGCAGCAGCCATGGGAGGTATGGTGCTCTCCGGTGATGACAGCGAAACCGGAAAAGGTCAGGTGGGCAAAGCCGGGGAAAAGAATGGTGCAGCAACGGAAGGAACCACAGGCGCAGC
>JBJEJG010000132.1:0-11236 GCA_051877795.1 Acetatifactor sp. | reverse complement strand
GGGCTTTCTTTGTTAGGAGATGGTAGGGTGAAAGAGCAAAAAAATAAGAGAAATCCCAAAAGAAAACGTTCTTTTAACAGAATGGAAAATATAAGCGGATGGCTGTTTATATTAGTGGCAATGGTTGTATTTGCGGTGTTTACATTGTATCCTGTAATTTCGGCAGTTATCACCAGCTTCCAGAAATATAAGCCTTTTGGTTCAGAATGGGTTGGAGGACAAAACTATGTGGATGCGGTTTCCAGTCCTTTGTTCTGGAAATCCATTAAAAATACAATTGTGTATACAGTAGCGGTAATTCCCTTGTCTTTGCTGCTATCTTTTGCAATTTCCGTTATGATTCTGCCCTTTAAGAAAAAGACGCAGTCCGTTTTTAAAGCGCTTTATTATTTGCCAGGTATTGCTTCGGGTGTTGCTACGGCAGTAGTATGGCTCTGGCTGTATGATTCCTCACCTTCCGGTATTTTTAACAGAATTCTCGGACTATTCGGAGTATCCTCGGTAAACTGGCTGAGTTCAAGTAAGACAGCAATGCTTTCGCTGATTATGATGGCGCTTTTATCGAGTCACGGAAGCAATATCATTATATATATGGCGGCACTCCATGGTATCGATAATACCTATTTTGAGGCAGCGGAGATGGATGGAGCCACATTCATGCAGAAAATCCGATATATCGTATTTCCTTTATGTAAGCCTACTACCCTGTTTTTGCTGGTAACAGGCATTATCGGCTCCTTCCAGGTATTTATGAATGCGTACATGATGACAGGCGGCGGACCTGACAATAATACCACTATGGTTGGTCTGCTGATTTTCAACAATGCGTTTACATACGGCAAATATGGTCTTGCATGTGCACAGGCTATTATGCTGGCAATCGTGATTGCGTTCCTTACCATGATACAATTTAAGGTAATGGGCGATGATGTGGAATATTAGGAAGGGAGACAGATTATGGCATCAGGTTTATATTCACAGCATTTAAACAACAGAAAGCTGTACTATACGAGACAGACTATATTAACTATTGTTCTGGTCTTGTTTGCAATCGTATCGCTGTTTCCTATTGTGTATATGATTGCCTGGTCTTTTGGTCCGGCGATAGAGGCGGCTTCCACCTCATATTCTATTTTTCCGAAGGTATGGACGCTGGATTCCTACAAGGCATTCATTGATTATAATCAGTATTCCATGAGATGGTTGCTGAACAGTTTGATTGTGGCTTTGTGTACGGTTATCGGAAATGTTCTTTTTGCAGGTATGGCGGGCTATGCTTTCGCAAAAATCAATTTTAAGGGAAGACAGTTTCTGTTTTTCATGGTGCTGATTGCCATGATGATTCCTTATCAGGTAACTCAGGTTCCCCTTTATATATTGATTGTAAGGGAATTCCAGATGACAAATACATATGCGGCGTTGATTCTGCCCGGTATCTGTACCTCCTACAATATTTTTCTGTCAAAACAATTCTTTGCAGGTATTCCTACCGCTTTGATTGAGAGTGCAAAAATTGAGGGCTGCGGACAGTTCCGTACCTACCGATTGATTGTACTGCCTCTGTCAAAAACGATTTTTGCGGTTATGGCAATAAATACCTTCCTGAGCAGCTGGAATAACTTTTTCTGGCCGTTTTTGGTGACATCCATGGATAAAATGTTTACCATTCAGGTTGGTCTGAAAACCTTTAAGTTTGCTAACGGTACGCTGCTTTCTCCTATGATGGCAGGTGCATGTATATCTGCAATTCCTATGTTTATCCTGTTTTTCTCTCTGCAGAAATATTTCCTGGAGGGAGTTACAGTGGGTGCTGTGAAGGGTTAAAAAAGAGGAAATACAAAATGAAAGTAGTTCCCTATCAGACAGAATTTCATGATAAAATATATGAGATATGGAAAGTAAGCGGTATCAATCAGGGCTACGCTCCTTTAAGTGCGGAAGATTTTGATGCGGTTTTACTCTGCCACAGAGGGTTTTGTGCAGATTATGCCTTTGTAATGTTAGAGGAGAAGGAAATCTGTGGATTTATCTGCGGATGTATTGCAGAGAACATACCTGAGGCATCGGATGCAGGTTTTTTTACTTGTATTCTCCTTCTGCCAAAATATGATACTTTGAAAAACACAAAGGCACTTTTAAATGCATTGGAAAATTCTTTTCGAAGGGCCGGGAAAAGAAAGATTATATGCAGTTACTTTAATCCAATTCGCCTTCCCTGGGTGATTCCGGAGACAAAAGGCTGTCAGCATAACAATGCGCCGGGAATCGGCATTGATTTGCCTCTCTATGAAAGAATGCTGAATTGTGGCTATCACGACAGAGTGAGAGAGTGTGCAATGTATTTGAATCTATCCGGATTTGAAATACCGGATGCGATTGGGGAAAAAGAAAAGAAGGCATTGGAAGAAGGTTATTCGATTGAATGGTATGACAGTAAAAAGCATACAGAGCTTAGGGAAATGGTTGATTCTATGAATAATTCCATGTGGAGTTCTGAGATTCCGTATGCGGCAGAGCATATTAATATGCTGGTTGCTGTGAAGGAAAACAGTGTAGTAGGTTTTACAGGTCCTGTATATCCTGAAAAAACAGGAAGGGGTTATTTCGCAGGTATTGCAGTTTCGGCAAAGCATGAAAAGCACGGGCTGGGGACCTTGCTTTTCTATCGACTTTGTCTGGAGGAAAAAAGAGCGGGTTCTGCTTATATGTCTCTTTTTACCGGGATGGATAATCATGCTCAGAGAATCTATAAGGGAGCAGGTTTTCAGGTAAAGAGGATTTTTTCCGTCATGGAGAAAGAAATAGCCGAATAGGAGGAAAAAAATGGAATTAAGTAAAATAGCTACCGAGCAAAGAAATGAAAATTCAATGCATATCGATGAAATGTCAACCGTCGAGATGATGAAGCTGATTAATGATGAAGATAAGAAGGTTGCTTTGGCTGTAGAAAAAGAGACAGACAGGATTGCCGAAGCAGTGGATTTGATTGCGGAAAAACTCAGTATAGGAGGCAGGCTTATTTACATGGGCTGTGGTACATCAGGCCGACTGGGAATTCTGGATGCGGCGGAATGTCCGCCTACCTATTCCGCTGACCCCGAGCAGGTAATCGGTCTGATTGCCGGCGGAACGGATGCTATTTTCAAGGCAGTAGAGGGTGCCGAGGACAGTAAAAAACTGGGTGAAGAGGATTTAAAAAGAATTCATGCCTGCGATAAGGATGTGGTAGTCGGAATTGCTGCATCGGGAAGAACACCATATGTTATCGGCGGTATGGAGTATGCAAAGAGTATCGGTATCAGGGTGGTAGGAGTTACCTGCTGCAAGGGCTCCGAGATAGATGAACTGGCAGATATCGGCATCGCACCTATGCCCGGTCCGGAGGTAGTGACAGGCTCTACCCGCATGAAGAGTGGTACCTGTCAGAAGCTTGTATTAAATATGCTTTCCACCGGAGCGATGATTAAACTGGGAAAAGTATACGGAAATCTTATGGTAGATGTGAAGCCATCCAATGAAAAGCTGATTAACAGATGTATTTCTATAGTGAAAAGTGCTACAGATGTCTCTGTGGAAGAAGCGAAAGCAGCACTGGAGCAGTGTGAATATCATCCCAAGACAGCCATTGTCATGATTCTTTGCGGAATATCTGCAAAAGAGGCAAAGGCAGCACTGGAAAAGGCAGGCGGACAGGTAGCAAAGGCAATCAATACGAATAAGAAGGAAGAGTGAATATAGCGGGGGGAAGAACCGAAGAATGAGTAAAGAGAAATTAGTCATCGGACTTATGTCGGGAACTTCCGCAGACGGAATTGATGCGGTGCTCACAAGGATTACCGGATGTGGAACAAAGACGAAGGTGGAGCAGCTCGATTTCCTTTTTGTACCTTTCGAGCCTCAGGTCAGGGAACGTATCCTTCAGATTGCGGAAGGTTCCTTCGGGGGCACAGCCGAAATCTGTAAAATGAGTAATCTGCTGGGAAATCTGTATGCAGCGACTTGCCTGGCACTTTGTAAGAAGGCAGGAGTAAGACGGGAGGATATTGATTTAATCGGAAATCATGGACAGACGGTATGGCATATGCCCGTAGCAGAGGAATATCTGGAACATTCTGTCACAGGAACACTTCAAATCGGAGAAGATGCCCGTATTGCCGAAGCCATGGGCTGTCCCGTGGTGGGAGATTTTCGTGTTCGTGATATGGCGGCAGGAGGACTCGGTGCTCCTCTGGTTCCTTATACGGAATATCTGCTTTACAGACGGGAGAATGAGACGGTTGCCCTGCAGAACATCGGTGGAATCGGCAATGTAACAATTTTACCGAAAAATTGTACTTTAGATCAGGTAACTGCCTTTGATACCGGTCCCGGAAATATGGTTATGGATGCCCTGACTGTGAAACTGACGGAAGGAAGGCAGTCTTTTGATGACGGCGGCAGGCTGGCTGCTACAGGACAGGTAAATAAACAGCTGTTGGCATATATGCTGCAGGATGAATATTTGAAAAGAAAACCCCCTAAAACAACGGGAAGAGAATATTACGGCGAAAAATATGTACAGGATCTTTTGACTTTCTGTGAAAAACACAGTGTCAGTTTACTGGATTGTCTGGCAACAGCGACACGTTTTACGGCAGAAAGCATCCGAATTGGTGTAACTGAGTTTTCTTCCGTTTATCCCGACTGCCTCATTGTGGGAGGAGGCGGCAGCAGGAATCCTGTGCTTTTAAAACATTTAAAGGATTGTCTGCCCGGATGCAGGGTCATGACAAACGAAGAAATCGGGTTTGACAGCGATTCCAAGGAAGCGGTTGCCTTTGCTGTTTTGGCAAATGAGGCTTATGAAGGCATGACGAACAATGTGCCGTCCGTCACCGGTGCCCTCCATCCGGTGGTAATGGGAAAAATTTCTGTGTAGCTGTGGATGAGGTGTAAAAATGGTAACTCTGGGTGTGGATAATCTGAAGAAATATACTCATTGGTTTAAGGATGCAAGGGTAGGCTTGCTTACCAGTATTACCGGAAGGGACAGTAAAAACCGCTGTACAATCGATGTTCTGCAGGAATTTTGTCACCTGACTGCTTTGTTTGGACCGGAACACGGGGTGCGGGGAGATGTTGGTGCGGGTGATGAAGTGCATACCTATACGGATGAGGCCACCGGGCTTCCTGTTTACAGTCTTTACGGAGGAGTAGGAAAGCATTTTACACAGGAAATGCTGGATGCCTTTGATATTCTGGTCTACGATATCCAGGATATCGGTGTGAGATTTTTTACGTTTATTTCCACCTTATATAATGCACTGGAGGATTGTGCAAGGGCGGGAAAAACTTTAATCGTTCTTGACCGTCCCAATCCATTGGGAGGAGAATTGGTGGAGGGCGGTATTCTGGATATGGAATACAGCAGTTTTGTGGGCTGTTATCCCATGCCTATCCGATATGGTCTGACCTCCGGTGAAGCTGCAATGATGATGAATGAAGAGCAGAATTTGAAATGTGATTTGAAGGTGATTCCCTGTGAGGGCTGGAAGAGAAACAGTCTGTTTTGCGACTGGGGAAAGGTCTGGCAGGCACCTAGTCCGGCTCTTATGACATTTGAGACGACACTTCTTTATCCGGGACTTTGTCTGGTGGAGGGAACTAATCTTTCTGAGGGAAGAGGCACGGCGGCACCCTTCCGCATCATAGGTGCGGACTATATCAATGCAGAGGAGCTGATGGAGGCTTTTAACAGAGAAAAGCTTCCCGGCGTAACTTCTACTCCTGTATGGTTTACGCCGACTGCCTCCAAGCATCAGGGAGAAAACTGCGGGGGTATTGTTCTTCATGTGACAGATGCGGAGAAGCTCAGACCTGTAACGGTTGGTGTGACACTTCTGGATGTCATTCGGAAGCTTTATCCTGATAAATTTACGATTCTGCCGCCTCATACTGAATTTGGTAAACCTATGCTGGCGCTATTGTCCGGCGGAGCGGAAATGCTGGGAGACTGGAACAGAGAAAAGCTGCTGGAGCGGTTTGAACGGGAGAGCGGAGAGTTTTCGGAGAGAAAGAAAAGGTTTCATTTATATCAATGAGATGAGCCGCCAATGCGGCAGAATGTGAGGAAAAAATGGATTGGAAAGCGCAGATAGGACAGCGTCTGGTAGGGGGATTTCCCGGAAAGGAAATGAGCCCGGAGTTTATCAGGCTTGTGAAGGAATACAAGCTGGGAAATGTTATTCTGTTTCAGCACAATGTAGAAAGTATGCCGCAGGTAAGACAGCTTTGCAGGGACATTCAGGAGCTGGTGAAGAAAGAGACGGGGCACTATGCATTTATTACCATTGATCAGGAGGGCGGTGTCGTTACCAGACTTCCCGGAGATGGCTGTAATGTGCCCGGCGCTATGGCGGTTGCTGCCACGGATAATCCTGAAAATGCAAGGACATTGGCAAAAATCACTTCAGAAGAATTAAAATATCTGGGAGTCAACTTTAATCTGGCTCCGGTTATGGATATCAACAATAATCCTCAAAATCCGGTAATTGGAGTGAGAAGCTATGGAGATACGGCGGATACGGTAATGAAATTCGGTGTGGCGGCCGTAAAGGGTTATCAGGAGGGAAGAGTACTGGCATGTGCGAAGCATTTCCCCGGACACGGAGATACAGCGGTAGACTCCCATCTTGGACTTCCTGTTATCGACAAATCTCTGGAGGAGCTGGAAGAACTGGAGCTGAAGCCTTTTCGCGCGGTGATTGAGAATGGTATACCCGCAGTCATGAGCAGTCACATCCTGTTCCCTCAGCTGGAGCCGGACAATGTGCCCTGTACCATGTCAAAGCGTATTATCACCGGTATCCTAAAAGAGAAGATTGGATTTCAGGGGTTGGTACTCAGTGACTGTATGGAGATGGATGCCATTCAGAAATATTACGGAACGGCAAGCGGAGTGGCAGCCGCTATGGCAGCAGGCGTTGATATGGTATTTGTCAGTCATTCGGCAGAACTTTTGGAGGAGAGTTTTTTGGAAGTCTATCGGGCAGTGGAGGACGGGAGATTGTCCGTGGATGAGATGCAGAAAGCGGCAGAGAAGATTGTTTCCTATAAGGAAAAATATATAGCTGAAACGCAGCCTTTGGTGGGATGCAGTGATGTGGAGAGACAGCAGGAGAGAGATATTCGCAGAAAATCCATTACCATGACGCAGGGAAGAAGGTTTTCTCTGGGCGATAAGCCTTTCTTTACGGGCTGTGCGGGTTATCTTGCCACCCGGGCATCTAATGAAGAAGAGTTGCCGGAGACTTTTGCGGGATATATGGCAAGAAAGCTGGGCGGTAAGGCCTTTGTAACGACGAAAAATCCCGATCAAAAGGAAATCGCTGAGGCGCTGGAGATGGCAAAGGATGCCACCGGTATTGTGATAGGAACCTACAATGCGCATCTGCAGCCGGGACAGAAGGAACTGATTAGAGCATTTTCCAACAAACAGGTTCCCATTATGGTAGTTGCACTGAGAAATCCTTATGATTTGGCAGGTCTTTCGGAGCAGGTGACGGGGGTTGCAGCCTGGGACAATTCATTGATGACTTTGGAGCTTTTGGAAGAAATGCTCCGCGGAGAGTGGGAGCCGGAAGGAAAGCTGCCGATTCGGTTATAGGAAAGGCATGGGCATAGGAATGAAAACAGCAGCGGGAATAGACGGAGGCGGTACAGGAACTACCCTGGAGCTTTTGGACGACAGAGGGAAATTGATAGAGCGGAAGAAATTCGGTCCTTTTAATATCAACAGCATCGGAGAGGAACGGTTCCGGGAACTTCTGTGGGAAATTTTTGAATTTTTAGACCGTACGGGTGAATGTGGAGCTCTTTGTATCGGTGCGGCAGGTATCAGTAATCCGGCAGTAACAGCATTGATTTCCGAGATTTCCCGGGAGAAAGGCTTTTCGGGAAAATTGCTGTTAAAGGGAGATCATGAAATCGCCCTTTACGGCGCTATGAGCGGGAAGGCCGGATGTATTCTGATTGCCGGCACGGGAAGCATCTGTACGGGAATCACGGCGGATGGAAGAACAGCCAGAGCCGGCGGCTGGGGTCACTTAATTGATGATGTGGGAAGCGGTTATGCACTGGGAAGGGATGCTCTGACAGCAGTTGTCAGAGCGCAGGACGGCAGAGGAACAAAAACTATTTTGACAGATCTGGTGCAGAAAGCATGGAAGGCGGAAAATATCGGTCAGTTGATTGCAGAAACCTATTCTACCACTGACAAAAGTCATATTGCATCCCTGTCTCCTTTGGTGGAACAGGCGGGGAGACAGGGTGATGAGGCGGCGCTTGCCATTATTGAAAAGAATGCTGTGGAATTGACAGAACTGGCAGCAGCCGTGTATGGGCAGCTGAGAAAGAAAGAGCTTGAAATTTCCCTGCTGGGAGGACTGCTGTCCCATGAAACGTTGCTGCGGGAGAAGTTTACCCTGACACTTTCGATAAGACTTCCGGAAATGAAGGTAAAGGAACCGGATATGGATGCCGCCGCAGGCGCAGCTCTGTGGGCGTTTCGTATGCTTTAAAACTTGTATTAAATGACCCGGACAAGATTCAAATTCTTGTCTGTCAAAATCACGTCTGCCCGTTTTCCGGGTGTCAGAGAGCCTGTTTTCTGATAAATTCCGATGCTTTTAGCCGGATTCATGGTTGCCGCCGCAATAGCCTCTTCCATGGGAATACCAAAGGATACAGCCGTGCGCATACAATCGAATACATTGGTGGCAGAGCCTGCAATGGTTCCGTCGGAAAGTGTTGCCAGCTTACCGTTTACTGTCACCTGTTGTCCACCCAGATCATAGGTGCCATTTTCCATACCCGTAGCCCGCATGGAATCGCTGATGAGTATAATTCTGCCGGGGAAGAGCTTGAAGGCAGCACGAACCATGCTTGCGTGAACATGGATACCGTCGCTGATCAGTTCAGCCATACAGTTTTCGTCTTCGGAAGCCGCACCGATTAAACCGGGTGCCCGGTGTCCCAGAGGATTCATGGCGTTGTAGAGGTGAGTTATGTGATTTGCACCTGTTTCCAGCGCTTTTTTTGCAGTATCATAGTCCGCGGCGCTGTGTCCGAGAGAGATAACCACTTCGTTTTTCAGTGCCTTGATAAATTCCAGCGCACCTTCCACATTGGGAGCCAGTGTCACAAGACGAATCAGGTTTCCACAGGCACGGTTGCATTCCTGAAAGAAATCCACATTCGGAGGAAGAATACATTCCTCTCTGTGAGCTCCTTTTTTGGAAACATCCAGAAAAGGCCCTTCCATGTTGATACCTGCTACATGTGATAAGCCCTTTTCATCCTTCCAGCTGCCCATCTCATGAAAAAGTCTGCGCAGTTCCTCTTTTTCAATCGTCATGGAGGTGGGGCAGTAGGAGGTAATGCCATGGCTGTATTCATAGGCAAGGATTTTTTTCAATCCCTCCATATTGCCGTCAGAAAAATCATATCCTACTGCACCATGACTGTGAATATCCACAAGTCCGGGCAGAACAAAAAGTCCTTCTGCATCAATGATTTCTTCATCAGCAGTTTCCGCCGCAGTTGCAGCAATTTTTCCGTTTTCTATATATAAATCTCTTTTTGCAAAGGTCTTGTCATCCTGAAAGACAATGCCGTTTTTAATTATCATAGGTTACACCCTCCCAGCCGGTCTTTTTGCGAATCAGAGACAATGCCGCTTCATCTGCGATTACAATACAGTCGTTATGCAGCTGCAGGATGGAGGCAGGAACGCCGGGAGTCACAGGGCCAAAGAAGGAATCATAAAGAGCCTGTGCCTTTGCCTCTCCTGTAGCAAGAAGAAGCACCTTTTTTGCTGACATGATACTCTTGATGCCCATTGTCAGAGCATGGGTAGGAACTTCATCAATAGAGGAGAAAAATCTTGCATTGCTTTGCCTTGTCTCTTCTGTCAGTGTCACTACATGGGTTTCCTTTTCAAAAGCGGTGCCCGGTTCATTAAAACCAATATGGCCGTTGCCACCGATGCCAAGGAGCTGAAGATCAATGCCGCCGAGATTTTTGATGACATTATTATAGTGCTCACATTCCGCTCTGGAATCCTCCGCCAGTCCGTTGGGAACATTGGTGTTTTCTTTCTTAATGTTTATATGGTCGAAAAGATTATGGTTCATAAAGTAGCGATAACTCTGATCGTGCTCGCCCGAAAGCCCTTTGTATTCATCCAGATTAACACTTATCGTCTGAGAAAAATCAATATCTCCCTTGTTGTACCATTCAATAAGCTGTCTGTAAGCACCCACAGGAGTGGAACCGGTGGCAAGTCCCAGAACAGCGTTCGGCTTCATGATAACCTGAGCCGAAATAATGTTGGCTGCCTTACGGCTCAGGTCGGCATAATCTTTTGCTGCATAAATTTTCATAGAAATATTCCTCCATCTTCTTACATCATAATAAGAGCCAGCTTTTACTGACTCCATCTTATCATGTAAAATGATGTAATACAAGAGAAAAAAGAAATTATTTTCATAAAGTGAAAGAAAAAAGAAAATATTTTCTTTTAGAGTGACCTTTCTACTACAGAAGCGGAAGCAAGCTCGTTGTTTCGGAAGGATTCTTCCGGGTTTCTCTCATAATAGCTCTGGTAGAGAAGGTCAATCAGATACAGCTGTGCCGATTTTGCCGACATGGAACCACGGTTGAGCGGGCCTTCCTTGGAGCCACAGAGAAGGACGGCATCGCAGCAGGCAGTGAGCGGAGATTTCTGGAAATGAGAGATACATGCTACCATTGCGCCTCTTTCCTTCGCCAGTCTTGCCGTATGAATATTGTCCTTGGTGGAACCGGAGTAAGAGATTAGAAAAACCAGATCCTTTTCCGTCGTTAAGGATGCGGCTACAGCCTGCATATGCGGGTCGGTGATACAAATTACCTTCGGAGTGATACGTAAGAACTTATTCCGTGCTTCCTCCGCGGCGAGAAGGCTGTCGCCCACACCGAAAAAATAGACCCGTTCTGCTTTTTGAAGCATATCCAGTACCTTTTCCAGCTCTGCCGGATTGAGCAGCTGAAAGGTTTCTGCAATGGCATTCTGGTGTGCCAGCAACAGCTTTCTTGGCAGGCTGTCTGCGTCATCAGCATTGTCGTCCGGCTGAATCGTGCCTTCTCCGCCTCCCTGGCTTAAGGAAAACCGCATTTTGAATTCCTGATAGCCGTCCAGCTTTAAGGTGCGGCAGAA
>JBJEJG010000131.1:0-11286 GCA_051877795.1 Acetatifactor sp. | reverse complement strand
CGAGAGGCTGATTTCCATGTTCAACGCCATGGGAATTCCGGAGGGACAGGAGATTGAACACAAGGCTCTGACAAACGCCATCGAGTCCGCCCAGAAGAAAATCGAGAACAACAACTTCGGCATCCGTAAGAATCTGCTGGAATACGACCGTGTTATGAGCGAACAGAGAGAGATTATCTACGAAGAGCGCCGCCGTGTCTTAAACGGTGAGAGCATGAGAGATTTCATCTACAAGATGATTACGGATATCACCGAAAACTGCGTGGATATCAGCATCAACGATGACGCAGAGGTGGAGGACTGGAACTTCAACGAGCTGAATACACTGTTGATTCCTACCATTCCTCTGGAGCCTGTGACGCCGGAGAGAGTGAAGAAGCCGAAGAAGAACAGCCTGAAGCAGCAGCTGAAGGAGGAGGCAGTGAAGCTCTATGAGAGCAAGGAAGCGGAGTTCCCCAATTCCGAGGCAATTCGTGAGCTGGAGCGGGTTATCCTGTTAAAGGTGATTGACAGAAAGTGGATGGACCACATCGACGATATGGAGCAGCTGCGTCAGGGTATCGGTCTGCAGGCTTACGGACAGCGCGACCCTCTGGTTGAATATAAGATGAGCGGTTATAATATGTTCGATGAGATGACCCAGAACATTAAGGAAGAGACGGTTCGTCTGCTGTTCCACATCCGTGTGGAGCAGAAGGTGGAGCGTGAGCAGGTGGCAAAGGTGACCGGAACCAACAAGGACGACAGCGCTCCCAAGGGACCTGTTAAGCGCGAGAATGCAAAGATTTACCCCAATGACCCCTGCCCTTGCGGAAGTGGTAAGAAATACAAGCAGTGCTGTGGACGCAAGGCGTGACAAGGCGTGAAGTACTGCTAAGGCAGGAAAGTACTCTGCTAAGCAGTACTATGTCACGCCTGGAAGAATGGCTCCGCCATTCTTCGGAGAAACTACATTAATAAAATAATAGAAAGTAGGTGACGCGAAGTGGTAGAACTTGACCAGATGAAAACAGAAATTCTGACCTATGAAACACCTTTAGCGGAAGTGAGGGATTCACTTTGACCTCGCTAACAAGTCAAAGCGAATAGAAGAACTGGAAATGGAGATGGAGGCTCCCGGCTTTTGGGATGATCCGGACCGTTCCAATGCAAAAATGAAGGAACTGAAAAATCTGAAGGATACTGTGGAGGAGTGTAACGGTCTGTTCACTCAGTATGACGACATTCTGACTCTGATTGAAATGGGTTACGAGGAGAATGATGACTCCATGGTGGCAGAAATCCGCGATGAGCTGGATGATTTTGTTGCGAAGTTTGAAGAGCTTCGTATCGGCACCCTGCTTGCGGGAGAGTATGACAAGAATAATGCCATTCTGAAGCTCAATGCCGGTGCCGGCGGTACGGAAAGCTGTGACTGGTGCAGTATGCTGTACCGTATGTATACCCGTTGGGCGGAGCGTAAAGGCTTTGAGGTGGAAGTGCTGGATTACCTGGACGGAGATGAGGCAGGCATCAAGTCAGTGACCTTCCAGGTCAATGGATTAAACGCCTATGGCTATCTGAAATCCGAGAAGGGGGTTCACAGATTGGTGCGCATTTCCCCGTTCAACGCACAGGGAAAGCGGCAGACCTCCTTTGTTTCTCTGGATGTCATGCCGGATATTGAGGAAGATTTGGATGTGGAGATTGACGAAAAGGATTTGAGAATCGACACCTACCGAAGCAGCGGTGCCGGTGGTCAGCATATCAATAAGACCTCCTCGGCCATCCGTATCACGCATATTCCCACGGGAACCGTGGTACAGTGCCAGAATGAGAGAAGCCAGTTCCAGAATAAGGATAAGGCAATGCAGATGCTGAAAGCCAAGCTGTATCTGCTGAAGCAGGAAGCCAATGTGGAAAAACTATCTGACATCCGCGGAGAAGTGAAGGATATTGCCTGGGGCAATCAGATTCGTTCCTATGTCCTGCAGCCCTATAAGCTGGTAAAGGACCTGAGAACCGATGTGGAGACGGGAAACGCGGATGCGGTGCTTGACGGCGCACTCGATCCTTTTATCAACGGATATCTGAAGTGGATTAACACGAAAGATAATGTGTCGGAAAACTAAGAGAAGAATACAGAGACAATAAAAGCCCGGGAGTTTCAAGCGACTCCCGGGCTTTTGATTTGCCGGTTATGCATTTACTTCCTTCGGGTTCATGATATCCAGGAAGAAGCAGGTTTCCGTCATATACATATAAGGCATCAGCCACAGAAAACCGATGTAGAGAGTACATACACAGAGCAGCATCAATGGAATAAAGCTCATCTGTATATAAAAGAGCCGCTTTTTGTGTCCCTTCATGACATGGACACTAAGCTGCAGGATTTCTCCGGCACTCTTCTCCGGAAAATCAAGCATCAGGTAGTAGACAAGAGACAGGTTTAAGGTGATGGGAATATAGATACAGAATCCAAGCACCATGGCGATTGCCGCACAGTATAACCATTTTTCCTGCCCGGTGAGCAGAAAATAATCCAGCATATATTGATAGGGATAAAGGCAGGCAGCACTTACCAGAGCGATTACTCCGGACAGTGTCAGTGCCTTTCTCCAGTCGTTTTGAAAACCGTAAAATAAATCTTTCAATCCATAGGGCTGACCGCAGGACATATTCAGGAAAAACAGTGTAATTCCCACATCAAATATCCCCAGAACAATGGATAATACCAGGGAAAGAACAATAGAAAAAATATAGGAAGGAATCAGGGAAGCCATATTTCCTATGCCGGCTGCGGAAGGCATAAAGGGAGAGAGAAAGAGACTTACAAACATGCGTATCGCACCGGGAATCAGCATTCCCAGGAAAGTGACAAGTATTGCTGTGCCATACTTTCCGCCCAGCCTATCCTTTGCCTTATTTTTTAATTCATAACTTTTGGCATACTGCTTCATGAAAATTTACTCCTATAATGTGTAATCGGCGTTCATGCCGCTGTATTTTGCCTGATCGGCCAGCTTTAAATCCTTCTGATAGGGATTATCTTCATTATAATATTTAATCTGCGTCTGCGTGGTGCCGCCGGACACATAGGTTCGTCCGCATTCAGGGCAAACGGCTGTGTGGATGGAGACAGAGGCGGAAATCACTTTGCCGTTTCCGGTAGCTGCCTTTGCATATGCGTTGGATACATGCTCCTGTTCATGCGCACGGACTGCGGAAGCGGCACTTTCGGGTGAGAGATGAGTAGCGCTTTTAAAGGAAACCATCTCATCGGAACCGTCCTGATACTTGCGGTTTTTACAGGTCTGGCACTCTTCGGTGGGATCCTTGATGCCCAGACGCTCCTTGCGCTCCTTCTCCTGTTCTTCCTTTAAACCGGGCAGAGCCTGTGTCTCTTTCCCACGCCCGGATAGTGCGGGATTTTCTGCTTCCCGATTGAATAACGCAGAACCCTTTCCCGCAAATGATGCGTTGGCGGCATATCCGTCGTTGTGAATATTGTTATTGTACATTCCGATACTGCCTACAGAGAAATTCGACATTTTGCTCCTCCCTTCCGAAGAGGTCTGTCCTGTGTTTCATCCAAGCCTTTTACAGGCTTGTACCATAAAATGACTGTATAAATTCCTGAAAATCCATTCCGAAAAGCATCTGATAAATCTGATTCAGCTGGTTGACATAAGTCGGATCCTGCAGCATGGCGGGCAGCTGCACAAACAGCGTATAAATCATCATGGCAATACCGTAAACACAGCCAAAGATGGAAAGGCAGAGTCCGAAACGGGCATTGCTGTTCATATGCTTGCCCTTGCGGTAACAGAGCACGGCAAACAGAATTCCCAGTGCACCCAGCGGGAGAGAAATTCCGCAGCAGCCCAGTGTGGTGGACAGGAGACCGAGAACCAGAGAGGCGATTGAAAAGCCCTGGTCGTAGGGTCTGTGGGTAGGCTGATTGTAATAGCTGCTGTTATTTGCACCGCTGTTCCAGCGATCCCACTGATTGTTGTTATTTTGATTCCAGCCATTGTTCTGATTATAGTCCATTGCCGAAGCACCTCGTATGTTACCTTCTTTTCTATAATGTACCATTTCCCTATACTTATGTCAAAGGACAGCGGGCTGATTTTATAAATATTTCACGATTGCGGCAGAAAAGGGTTTCGGGTATAATGTAGTATGATAGTCTCGATTGCAAATACCTGCGGCGATTGCATGAGCAGGACCCCGCAAAAAAATGACTTTCATACAAACACGGAGGACATTATGGATATCATACTGAAAATCAAAGAAGAACTAAAGGTGGAGAAGTGGCAGGTAGAGGCTGCGGTCAAGCTGATTGACGAGGGAAATACCATTCCCTTTATCTCACGATACAGAAAGGAAGCAACCGGTTCCCTGAACGATGAGCAGCTCAGAAATCTTCACGAGAGGCTTGTCTATCTGCGCAATCTGGAGGAAAAAAAGGAACAGGTTCTGGGCAGCATTGAGGAGCAGGGCAAGCTGACGGAGGAACTCAGGGAAAAGATTCTGGCAGCGGAAACGCTGGTGGTGGTGGAAGATCTGTACCGCCCTTACCGCCCCAAGAGAAAAACCAGAGCCAGCGTTGCAAAAGAAAAAGGTCTGGACGGTCTGGCTGAATTTATCCTGGCACAGAATGCGGCTGCGCCTGTTTTGGAGGAGGCTGCAAAATATGTGACAGGAGAAGCTGTGGAAGCAGAAAAGCAGGTTAAAACTGCTGAGGAGGCTTTACAGGGAGCGAAGGATATTATTGCCGAGAGCATTTCGGATAATGCGGATTACCGCAGCTACATCCGGGAGCTGACGACGGATGAGGGTGTTATTACCAGCACTGCAAAGGATGAGAAGGCACAGACCGTATATGAGATGTACTACAACTTTGAGGAGCCTGTGAAAAAGATTGCGGGACACAGAGTACTTGCTCTGAACCGCGGAGAGGCGGAAAAAGTGCTGACTGTTAAGGTCAATGCACCTGTGGAGCGTATCCTGCAATTCCTGGCGAAGAAAAATATTACTTCGGACAACCCGTACACTTCGCCTGTGCTGCAGGAGGTGATTGCAGACAGCTATGAGCGTCTGATCGCGCCCGCCATCGAGCGTGAAATCAGGAACGACTTAACGGAGAAGGCGGAGGACGGTGCGATTGCCGTGTTCGGAAAAAATCTGGAGCAGCTTCTGTTGCAGCCGCCCATTGCGGGTAAGGTAGTTTTAGGCTGGGACCCTGCCTTCCGTACCGGCTGTAAGCTGGCAGTGGTTGACCCTACCGGTAAGGTTCTTGACACGAAGGTAATTTATCCGACAGCACCCCAGAATAAGGTGGAAGAAGCTAAGGCTGAACTGAAGAAGCTTATCAAAAAGTATCATGTGGATTTGATTTCCGTGGGAAACGGTACTGCTTCCAGGGAATCTGAGCAGGTTATCGTGGAGCTTTTAAAAGAATTGGACAGACCGGTTCAGTATGTGATTGTCAATGAGGCGGGTGCCAGCGTCTATTCCGCAAGCAAGCTGGCTACGGAGGAGTTTCCTAACTTTGATGTGGGACAGAGAAGCGCGGCTTCTATCGCGAGAAGACTTCAGGATCCACTTGCCGAGCTGGTGAAGATTGACCCTCAGTCCATCGGTGTCGGACAGTATCAGCACGACATGAACCAGAAGAAGCTGGGAGAGGCATTAAACGGCGTGGTGGAAGACAGCGTGAACAAGGTCGGCGTGGATTTGAATACCGCGTCGGTTTCTCTGTTGGAATATATCTCCGGTATCAATAAGACCATTGCAAAGAATATCGTGGATTACAGAGAGACGAACGGACGCTTTACCAACAGAAAGCAGCTGCTTAAGGTCGCAAAGCTGGGGCCCAAGGCGTTTGAGCAGTGCGCGGGATTTATGAGGATTCTGGACGGTGACAATCCTTTGGACGCCACAAGCGTGCATCCTGAGTCCTACGAGGCAGCCACAAAGCTTCTGGATAAGCTCGGTATGACCATGGATGACGTACGTGCCGCACAAAAGAAGAGCGCAATGGCTAGTGCCACATCTGATGCCGCAGGAAGAAAGAATCCAGCAGGAAACGCAAAAGTGACAGGCAGTGTGGCAACTATGTCAGGTGCTTCTGACGATGGGCGCAGGAAGCAAAAAGCAGTTCAGGTGCGGAATACAAACACAGCCATGGGAAAAGCTCTGGCAGCAGCCATAGGCGGTGTGGTTCTGAACGATGACAACACTGACGGAAAAGGAAAGACCGGTTCGGTCAACAGGCAGAACGGCAGGCAGCAGGCGGAAAGTGTGGCAAATGCAGGAGCAGAAGCTACAGTTTCCGGGCTGGAAAAGCGTATAAAGAATAAGAAGCTTTTGGCTGAGGAACTGGGCATCGGCGAAATTACCCTGACAGATATTCTGAAGGAACTGGAGAAGCCTGCCCGCGACCCCAGAGAAGATATGCCAAAACCCATCCTTCGCAGTGATGTATTAGATATGAAGGATTTGAAGCCCGGCATGATTCTGAAGGGGACTGTCCGCAATGTCATTGACTTCGGCGCTTTTGTGGATATTGGCGTTCATCAGGACGGACTGGTGCATATTTCCCAGATTACGGATCGCTTTATTAAGCATCCTCTGGAAGCGGTCAGCGTAGGTGATATTGTGGAGGTGCAGGTACTCGGCGTGGATACGGCGAAAAAGCGTATTTCCTTAACAATGAAGCTGAATCAGAAAAATGTTCCCACAGTGTAAATATAAAAGCTTTATAAATTAAACAGAAGGATATTGACAATAAAAAAGTGAAGTGATAAAGTTAGCGTACTAACAAAAAAAGTTAGTGCGCTAACTTTTTGCTCTTTTAATATGATGTAAATGGCGGAACAGGATAAAAGAAATGGGAGATGACTATGGAAGAAAAAATCGGTGGAGGAGAAAATCAACGACGGATATCATTTACTCTGCGTGCCATACACAACCAGATTAAGGCTGTCGTGCGAAAAAGTGCTCCGAAAATCAACAATATGGCTCCACAGTCCCAGCTCCAGGGGGGGATTCTCGGATTCCTGTATCATTGGAAGGACGGACCGGTTTATCAGAAGGATATCGAGAAGGAATTCGATATTTCCCGTGCAACTGCCACCAATACCCTTCAGGTGATGGAAAAGAACGGATTAATTGTGCGGAAGTGTCAGGATAAGGATGCCAGATTGAAACGTATTTTTATGACACCGGAGGCGGAAGCCAACCATGTGAAGGTGGAAGCACATATGAAGATGATGGATGACAGGATGCTTCGGGGCATGAGTGATGAGGATATTGAGGAACTGAACAGGCTGCTCGGAATCATTATGACGAATCTGGAGGAGATGCGTTCGGAGTACAGCGCAGAAACCGAAAACAGTTCAGAAACCGGGAATACGGAAGAAAATAGCAGCATTGTATAACATAAGGATAGAAAGGAAGTGTAATTATGCTGAAAACATTGGGAGCACAAATAAAGGAATTCAAAAGAGATTCCCTTTTGACTCCTGTTTTCATGGTAGCAGAGGTTATCATGGAAACGATTATCCCGCTTCTTATGGCGTCTATCATTGATGACGGTGTGAATGCCGGAAATATGAACCACATCTATGTGGTCGGCGCGCTGATGGTGCTGGCAGCACTCTTAAGTCTTTGCTTCGGTATAGGAGGAGGTGTATTCGGAGCGAAGGCATCTACTGGATTTGCGAGAAACCTAAGAAAAGCCATGTACGAGAACATACAGACCTTCAGCTTTTCCAATATTGATAAATTCAGCACCTCCGGACTGGTGACGAGGCTTACCACGGATGTGACGAACGTTCAGAATGCATATCAGATGCTTCTGCGAATGTGTATGCGTGCACCGGTAAGCTTAATCTGCGCCATGGTGATGTCCTTTTACATCAGCCCCAGGCTTGCCAGCGTTTATCTGGTAGCCGTTATTATTCTGGGCTGTATTCTGGCGATTATTGTAACCAATGCCACAAAACATTTTAACCAGGCATTTCCCAAGTATGATGATTTGAATGAGAGTGTGCAGGAAAATGTCTCGGCTATCCGCGTGGTGAAGGCATATGTCCGCGAGGATTATGAAAATGAGAAGTTCAAAAAGGCAAGCGGCAATATTTATAAAATTTTCTGTAAGGCAGAGGGAATTGTCGCATGGAACACACCGGTGATGAATTTTACCGTGTATATCTGTATCCTGCTGATCAGCTGGATGGGTGCGCATATGGTGGTACAGAACACACTGACTACGGGACAGCTGATGAGCCTTTTGACCTATTGCATGAATATCCTGATGAATCTGATGATGTTGTCCATGATTTTTGTCATGATGACTATGTCGGCAGCCAGTGCGAGGCGTATCTGCGAGGTGCTGAATGAGAAGCCCGACCTTTCCAATCCTGAAAATCCCGTCTTTGAGGTGGCAGACGGCAGTATTGAGTTCGACCATGTCTTTTTCAGCTATAAAAAGGATGCGGATACACCTGTGCTGAAGGATATTAACCTGAGCATTCATCCCGGCGAAACAATCGGTATTATCGGTGGCACGGGAAGTGCCAAGTCAAGTCTTGTGAATCTCGTCAGCAGACTTTATGATGTCACAGGCGGCAGCCTTAAAGTAGGCGGCGTGGATGTGCGGGATTATGATATGGAAGCCTTGAGAAATCAGGTTGCGGTAGTGCTGCAGAATAACGTGTTGTTTTCGGGTACGATTCTGGAGAATCTGCGTTGGGGCGATAAAGAAGCCACTGAAGAGCAGTGCAGACACGCCTGTGAGCTGGCCTGTGCCGATGAATTTATTCAAAAGATGCCTGACGGCTACAATACCTATATCGAACAGGGCGGCACAAATGTGTCCGGGGGACAAAAGCAGAGACTCTGTATTGCCAGGGCGCTTTTAAAGAAGCCGAAGATTCTGATTCTGGATGATTCGACCAGTGCTGTGGATACCGCAACGGATGCAAAAATCAGGCGTGCCTTTGCGGAGGAGATTCCCGGCACAACAAAGCTGATTATCGCCCAGCGTGTGTCCAGCGTGGAGCATGCTGACAAAATTATTGTCATGAATGAAGGTCAGATTGACGGCTTCGGAACACATGAGGAGCTGTTGGCAAACAATGAAATTTACCGTGATGTCTATGAGTCTCAGACAAGCGGAAGCGGCGACTTCGACGAGAAAGGGGGTATGTAAGCATGTCAGAGGAAAGAAAACCCAAGGTAAATCAGGGCCCCGGCCCGCATGGCCCGAGAGGCCCCAGACCCAAGCTGGAAAATCCCGGAAAGCTGTTAAAGAGAATGCTGGGTTATACTTTTAAGGATTATGCGGTTCAATGGATTGTGGTTGTCATCTGTATTTTTGTTACGGTGTTTGCATCCCTGCAGGGAACCCTGTTTATGAAGACGCTGATCGACGAATATATTGTGCCTTTGCTGGGAAAGCAGCAGCCTGACTTTGGACCGCTGGCAGGGGCAATCGGCAGGGTGGCATGTTTTTACGCACTCGGTGTCATTGCTTCCTTTGCACAATCCAGAATTATGATTTATGTGACCCAGGGAACGATGATGAAATTCAGGAACGATATGTTCGAGAGGATGGAGAAGCTGCCCATTAAATATTTTGATACGCATGCACACGGTGATATCATGTCTATCTATACCAATGATACGGATACCATGCGTCAGATGATCAGCCAGAGTATCCCGCAGTTTTTAAACAGCGCCATTACGATAGTCAGCGTTCTGGTTTCCATGTTCGTTCTGGATGTGCCGTTGACGCTGATTACGCTGCTGATGGTCGGGGTTATGCTGATTGCGGTCAAGAAAATCGGGTCGCAGAGCAGCCGCTTCTTCCTTGCGCAGCAGCGTGATCTGGGTAAGTTAAACGGTTGTATAGAAGAAACCATGACAGGCCAGAAGGTTGTCAAGGTGTTCTGCCACGAAGAGGAGAGCCTGGAACAGTTCAATGAACTGAATGACAGCCTCTGCGACAGTGCCTGCCGTGCAAACCTGTTTGCCAACATTATGGGACCGGTCAATGCGCAGCTTGGCAATTTGAGTTATGTTGTCTGTGCGGTTTTCGGCGGTATTCTGGCGATTACCGGCGTGTCGGGGCTGACCGTCGGTGCCCTTGCCAGCTTTCTGACTCTGAATAAGTCCTTAAATATGCCAATCAATCAGGTGAGTCAGCAGTTTAACAGCATTATCATGGCACTGGCGGGTGCGGACAGAATCTTTAAGCTCATGGATGAGACTCCCGAAGTGGATGAGGGCTATGTGGAGCTTGTCAATGCCGTGAAGAACGACAGAGGTGAGATTACAGAGAGTAAGGAGAGAACGGGCCTCTGGGCGTGGAAGCATTACCACAAGGCAGACGGGACGACCACTTACAAGGAACTGCAGGGAGATGTTGTTTTTGACCACGTGGATTTCGGTTATAGTGACGATAAGATGATTCTTCATGATGTCGAGCTGTACGCAAAGCCGGGACAGAAGATTGCCTTTGTGGGTGCAACCGGAGCAGGAAAGACCACCATTACAAACCTGATAAACCGCTTCTATGACATACAGGATGGTAAGATTCGTTACGATGGTATCAATGTGAATAAGATTAAGAAGAACGACCTGAGACGCTCTCTTGGAATCGTTTTGCAGGATACCCACCTGTTCACCGGAACCGTTATGGAAAATATTCGTTACGGTAAACTGGATGCCACGGACGAGGAGGTCATCCGTGCAGCGAAGCTGGCGAATGCGGACGGCTTCATACGCAGGCTTCCCGACGGCTATAACACCATGCTTCACGGCGACGGCGCAAACCTGAGCCAGGGGCAGCGGCAGCTGCTTGCTATCGCAAGAGCGGCGGTAGCGGATCCTCCGGTGCTGATTCTGGATGAGGCGACCAGTTCCATTGACACGAGAACCGAGAAACTGGTGCAGAAGGGAATGGATGCTCTGATGAAAGGGCGCACAAATTTCGTGATTGCGCACAGACTTTCTACCGTAAAAAACAGCGATTGTATTATGGTTCTGGAACAGGGACGTATTATTGAAAGAGGAACCCACGACCAGCTTATTGAGCAGAAGGGCAAGTATTATCAGCTTTATACGGGAAATGCGGTGACGCAGTAGGAAAAGAGCAGGTATGCTTTGAAATCGATGAAAGTACTGGGAATTTTATAAACCTGTTGCAAAATGAGATATACTGCGTTATAATGCTTCCTGTAAACAAAATAAGAAAATTCTTCGGGGTTGGGTGTAATTCCCTACTGGCGGTAA
>JBJEJG010000130.1:0-11332 GCA_051877795.1 Acetatifactor sp. | reverse complement strand
CGTGACGATGGCATCGGTGGCATGGACCTTCACCAGGATTCTTTTTCCCTCCGCTTCCGCAGGCATTGCCACTCTAGTAAAGAACCACCCATATTCCCATTTCTCTCCCCAGGCTTTTCCCTGAGGAAAGGCATACAGTTCCCTTTCAGAGACCTCCTTCCGGCTGAGCGAATCATAAGTCGTAAAACCGGACAAGTCCACCTTTCCCAACTTCTGATAAAGATTCGGCAGGAAAGCCTCATCCCATATTTTTAACCGTTCTTCCCACTGTCTTCCCAGCTTCATGCAGTCCTCCATTTACGGTCATGGCGCCGAAAAAACAGCTGTTTTCCGACGCCCTTTCCCTTAACACAGATTTTTATACTCCACCAAAAAAAGAATTGCCAACGCCTGCCCGTAAGGCATGGACTTCAGTTCAATTTGCTTATAAAACTCTTTGGTCGTACGCCCCATAGGCGTTCCGTAGGACACATGATTCACCACGCCCGTGTCTGAAATGCAGTCCAGAATAGCAGGCAAAGCTCTCTTAGCCACCTGAAGATAGGATTTTTCCACAAGGCCGTCCTTTACCGCCTTTAAAATACCATAAGCGAAACCACAGGTAGCGCTTGCCTCCACATAGGAGTCTGCATCATCCACCAGAGTATGCCACATGCCATTCTCGGCCTGATATTTTCGCAAACTTTCCACCTGCTCCCTCAGGGTATTAACAAGCATTCTGCGAACAGGCTCGCTACATCTGCTGATGGACAAGAACTCCGGAATAGCCATAGTAATCCAACAGTTTCCTCTGCCCCAGAAGGCCTCTGCAAAGTTATTTTTTCCCTTGAAGGTCCATCCATGATACCAAAGTCCCGTCACCTTGTCACACAGATACTTTGCATGCAGCAGGAACTGGTATTCAGCCTCTCCGGTCATCTCCTCGTCCATCAGGATACGTCCCATATTTGCCAGGAAAAGCACCGTCATATACAAGGTGTCATCCCAAAGTTCCTGTTCATTGACAGAGTCTGAGGTTTTGTGCTGAAATCCGCCCTCTTCCGTGCGAGGAAAAGAACTCATGATTTCTCTCGCAGCCTCCACGCAGGGCTGCATATATTTTTCCTCCCCCGTGTATTCTGCCAGAAAAGACATTGCCAGATAAGGCGCCGCCGTATTGACATTCAAAGCCGGAAAGCCAATCTCGATCTGCCTGTCATAATATTTCTTCAAAATGTCAAGATAATCTTCTTTTCTTTCAGACTGATAAAGCTTCCAGAGACCGTAAAGACCAACGCCCTGCGTCCATTCCCAGAACCGGTATCTGGACAGGTCATCCCCCGCCAGATTATGACTCTCCATATTTTTCAGGAAGGCCACGTCCGGTTCATAGAGAATCGTGGAAAAGGTGTCTACTACCTTTTTTATCTTCCTGTCAATTGTTTCCGCAAGCGCCTTTCTCCCGGTGCACTCCTCCTCCAATTTGTCAATCAGCTTTTTCAGTTCCTCTGGGGTTTTGACTGTATAATCCGGTTGCCAGTCAGGCTCCTCAATACTGTGAAAATAACGTGGGGACCAGTCCAGCCAGATGGAGGTAAGCCCGAACCGGTTGGCACCTGCCACATCCTTCTTTAAATTATTGCCAATCATGACTATATAAGGCTTGTCGGCATCCGTCAACTTCATTTTTTCCATGGCAGTGCTGAACATACTGGCTGCCGGTTTCTGCTCGCCAACTATTTCAGACACAATCCATTCTTCAAAGCAACAGCCCAGACCGTTTTTACGATACACATTTTGAAAGGATTCCCACTCGCCATCCGCTACCAGTGCAATGCGATAGTCCTCCTTATGAAGTGCCTTCAGTACCTCGCCGGCACCCGGTATCAAAGCGGCGTCAGTTACAATCCCTCTCCCATCAAAGACCTGGCTTCCCTCGTCAATAATGGTATCGCCGCTATCCGTGAATATTATCAGGTTCTTACTCATATTACCAGCACCTTAATCTTCCTTTTCTCTCAATTCTGGTTCTTCGCATCCTCGCCATAGTTGAACCCTCGCAGAGCAAGTTCTTCCGCATAGTGACATGCCACGAAATGGCCCGGTTCAATCTCACGATATTCGGGCGCCGCCTCTTTACATTTCTCCGTGCAGTATCGACACCTCGTATGGAAATAACAGCCGCTGGGCGGGTTTGCAGGATTGGGAATCTCACCCGCAAGCGGAATTCTCTCCAACTTCACTTCTGGGTCTGCCACTGGAACCGCCGACATCAAGGCCTCAGTATAGGGATGTCTCGGTCTGGAGAACAGACTTTCCGTCTCCGCATATTCAACCAGTTTTCCCAGATACATGACACCTACCTTATCAGAAATATGCTCCACCACCGACAGGTCATGTGAAATAAAGATATAGGTCAGATTCATTTCCCGCTGTAAATCTCTCAACAGATTAATCACCTGTGCCTGGATAGACACATCCAGAGCAGACACCGCCTCGTCACATACGATAACACGGGGCTTTAATACCAATGCACGCGCGATACCGATACGCTGTCTCTGCCCGCCCGAAAAAGCGTGGGGATAACGTTTCAGATAGCTGACATTCAGGCCCACCTTTGCCGCGATATCCATGACCTTTTCTTCCATTTCTTCCTTGCTCATTTTGGGAAAATTTGCCTGTAGGGGCTCCTTGATAATATCCACAACCGTCATCCTGGGGTCAAGGGAGGAATAAGGATTCTGGAATATCATCTGAATATCCTTCCTCAGTTCCTTCATTTTTTCCTTGTCTATGGACAGGAAATTCACCGGCTCCCCCTCTGCCGGATAGTACATAACTTCTCCACCTGTAGCAGGAATTGCACGTACCACACAGCGTCCCATGGTAGTCTTTCCACAGCCGGATTCCCCTACGATGCCAATTGTCTCGCCCTCATTCACCTCAAAGCTGACATCGGAAACTGCGTGAACACAAACCTTTTTGGAGGGGAAATCCTTGGTCAGATGATTGATTTCCAATATTTTCTTTGTATTACTACTTTTAGACATCTGTTTCCTCTCCCTTCTCATTTTCCGGGACAGTAATACCCTGTCCGCAGCTCTTACAACCGCCCGTGCAGGCATGGCATGCCACCATATGTCCGTCCGACATCTTTACAAGTTCAGGCTCTGTCACATTACAGACACCCTCGATTCTCTTGTGGCATCTGTCATAAAAGCCGCAGCCGGGTGGCAGGTTCAGTGCCAGCGGCACTGTGCCTTCAATGGAAAACAACTTTTCCTGTTTTCTCGTGCCAATCTTATGTACTGATCCAATCAATCCCTGGGTATAGGGATGCATAGGGCTGGCATAGATATCCTTTACCGGGGCAATTTCCACAATTTTTCCCAGATACATGACTGCTACTCTGTCACACATGGCGGCAACAGTACCCAGGTCATGAGTGATAAACAGGATTGCCATGTTCAAATCCTTCTGCAGTTCCTTCATCAGTTCCAGAATCTGTGCCTGAATGGTAACATCCAGAGCCGTCGTCGGTTCATCAGCAATCAAAAGCTTGGGATTACAAACCAAGGCCATGGCAATCAGTGCTCTCTGAAGCATACCTCCGGAAAACTCATGAGGATACTGGTCGTACCTTTTTTCCGCATTGGCAATTCCCACCTTTTTCATCATCTCAAGAGAGATTTCCTTTGATTTCTTCTTATCCTTTGTAATATGAAGTCTGGTACACTCATTAATCTGATTTCCGATTGTATATAGCGGGGAAAATGCCACCATAGGCTCCTGAAAAACCATGGAAATCTGTTTTCCGCGGACTTCCCTGATTTCCCTACCTTTTGGTTTTAAATCCAGCAGATTCACCATGCCCTGATTATTGGTATCAAATATAATCTCACCGGTGGTTTTGCATTTCTTATCATTGATTCCTAGGATTGCCTTGCTGGTAAGGCTCTTTCCGCAGCCGGACTCACCTACTAACCCGAGCGTTTCTCCTTTTTTTATGCTGAAATTGACACCGCGTACAGCGGTGAGGGTTCCATCATCTAACTCGATATTGATTTTCAAATCTCTGACATCCAGAACCAAATCCTGTTCCGAAGATTTTTTTATTTTTTCATTCATATCTTTTCCCTTTCCCGCTTACTTATAAGGGTCAGCTGCATCTCTGAGTCCGTCACCCAGGAAATTGAATGCCAGAACCGTGATGACAACCGCTGCCAGCGGAATCAATCTCCATGGATACTGGGCAATACTGGTAATATCCTGCGTCTCCTTCAAAAGCACACCCCAGCTGGTAGCCGGAGCCCTCATGCCCAGTCCCAGAAAGCTCATGGAGGTCTCACCGATAATCATTCCGGGAATCCCCAGTGTCAGGTTCACAATCAGATAGCTCATAAATCCGGGAACAAGATGCTTTGTCATAATTTTCCAGGTGCTTACCCCGGCCACCTGCGCTGCCATGACAAACTCTTCATTCCTCAGAGAAATAAACTTTCCTCTTACCGTTCTCGCAAGCCCCGTCCATGAAATGAAGGAAATGATAACCGTTATGTACAGGTACATTCTGGGAACCGGAATATCAGCAGGGATAGCTGCCGAAAGAGCCATCCAAAGAGGAATGGTGGGAAGCGCCGTCAGTACTTCAATAATCCTCTGAATAACCGTATCCACCAGACCTCCAAAGTAGCCTGAAATGCCTCCCAGAATAATGCCCAGCACAAAGCTGATTAAGGTACCAGCAAAGGGAATGGTAAGAGAAATCTGGCTGCCATACAGAATACGAGAAAACAGGTCATTTCCTAAACTGTCCGCACCAAAGAGCATGATTTTTGCGCCCTCTCCGCCGTTCTCGCCCACCACCTCAAACAGATGGCGACTGCAGGGGATAAAGCCGAACAGCTTGTACTCCCGACCTTCAGCAAAGAATTTTACAAAAAACTTTTCGCTGGTATCCTCTGCCCACTCACGCTTGAAGGTTTCACGGTTATTGACGTAAGTCATCCTGTAAACATAGGGCCCTACAAAATTCCCATCTTCATCTTTCCAATGAATCTTTGTGGGAGAACTATTCTTATAGTTGCTGTCATAATCATCCAGACCATAGGGTGCAACAAAGGGTGCAAATAAAGCCATCGCATAGAGGAAAATCAGCAGAATAATACTGAATTTCGCGAGCTTATGATGCATCAGTTTTTTCCCCATCAAAGTCCACTGAGAGGCAAGATAATAATCTTCGTCTGATTTTTTCTTTTTCTTACGTTGGAACAATGTTGATATGCTCATAAGCTAACTCCTCTTCTTCTCAAAACGAATTCTGGGATCCAGCCAAGCCAGCAGAATATCGGAGAGCAGCGTACCAATCACCACCAGGACTGCCTGCGTCATCAGAATCGTTCCTGCCAGATAGGTATCCTGCGTTTTCAGTGCTTCATAGAGCACCGGCCCCTGAATAGACAGGTTCATAACGATTGCTGAAATCGTAGAACCTGAAAAAATACTGGAAAGGGAGCCTGCAAGTCCACTGGCTACAGGATTCAGTGCCGCTCTCAGACAGTATTTATACACAATCGTTCTCTCGGATACCCCCTTTGCCCTGGCGGTCAGCGCATACTGCTTTGCCTGTTCATCCAGCATCTGTGCGCGAACGGTACGGATAACGCCGCAAGTGCCGGCTGTGCCAATGACAATGGTGGGAATCACCATACGATGTAAAAACTCACCAAAGTTGTACCAATGCAGACCTTCCTGCAGCATTTCCGTAGAAAACAGTCCCAGCAACGGGTCGCCCGTCCATTTAAAGGAAAGGTACATCAATATAATTGCCAGCAGAAAGTTCGGTGTCGCCATGCCAAGAAATCCTATGCCCGTAAAAATGTAATCCCCCACAGAATACTGATGCAGGGCACTGTAAATACCAATTGGTATGGATACCAGATAGGTAAATACCATGATAGTCAGAGATACCGCTATTGTCAGCCAAAGCCGATCCATGATAACACTCCAGACAGGTCTGCCGTAAGCAAAAGAATAACCGAAGTCCCCCTTCGTAACAATCTTTATCACCCAGTCAAAATAACGCGCCACCCAGTTCTTATCAAGTCCGTACTGCGACCTCAGTGCCGCTATATCCTCTTGCGAAAAAACTTCACCTTCCGCCTGCATTCTGGCAATATAGCTTGACACATAATCGCCTTCCGGCAGTTGCATGATAAAGAAAATCACGAAGGATATGATAAAAATGGTGGGTATAAACATTAATATTCGTTTTCCGATATATTTCCACATGAAATCATACTCTCCTTTTTTTGAGTATAAAACAGTTGATTTTGTAAAGAAAGACAGATTCCTCTTTTATAAAAGAGGAACTGTCTTTCTCACATGATAGCATTCCGTCCTTTTATTCTGCAAACCAGCAGCAGTCAATGTGTGCGACGCCAAGTCCGCGGTATTCATCAGAGAACATCTCTGTGTCAGGGAAGTTCTGGAGCTTGTTGTCAATCGTGAACAGAGTAGCTGCAGATTCCATGTAGCCGATAACCCATATATTTTCCTCATGAAGCTTATACATCTTGTCAACGATTTCAGCACGCTTTGCAGAGTCAGCCTCTACCTTCAGCTGGTCATACAGCTTGCACAACTCAAGCAAGTCGCCTGTAGGCTCAACACCCTCTGCTCCACCGGAGGCATACCAGGTGCCAACCTCGCCATACCACTCAGCATAATTTCTGACAGGAACCAAAGTATCGGGTCTCAGTCCCAGGCTTACTGTCTCAGCAGGAGCAACAGGGCTCAGCACAGCATCGTACTCGTTGGAGATAATCTTGTTGTTCAGGGTATCCTTATCCATAGTCTTATAGGTAGTCTTAATGCCGATTGCATCCCAGTACTTGTTGAGCACCTGATAGGTATCGTCAGCGCCGGAATCGGAATAGCTCAAAATATTCAGCACGAAGTCCTTTCCGTCTCCCAGATCATAGTAACCGTCTTTGCCCTTTACCATTCCAAGCCCTTCCAGTAAAGCCTCTGCAGCAACGGGATCATACTCGGTCCACTTGGTTGCCCAGCTCTCGCTGTATCCTAAAGCCCCCTCTGCGGGAGAAGCCTGACGGCCGGACTGCCAACCATCGGAAATCAGCTTCGAATACTCATCACGGTCAACAGCGATGGAAAGTGCCTGTCTGAATTCCTTCGTCTGGAACAATGCTCTGAAATCCTCATCGGGAGCAGTCTGGTTCAATTCCAGCTGAGAAGCTGCATGTGCCCAGGAACTGTTAGGCCACTGTACAATGCGGTAGCCTACGCTTTCTGCATTCTCAGTCAGCGTCTCAATATCATTCCAGCCTGCATCCGCAATCGTAAGCTCTCCTGCCAGTGTCTTAATTAAAATCTGGCTTACATCGGAAACCTTGGTATACTCGATTTTGTCCGTATAAGGCAGCTGCTGTCCATTCTGGTCTACCTTCCAGTAGTAAGGGTTGCGGACATATTCAAAATAGTCGCCATTTGTATCATTCTTTCCTGCCTCAGTAGACAGTATATAAGGATTCAAAGTAGGGATGCCGGAAACATTCCAGAAATAATATCCTGTCTCCTTGCCCATGGTAGCAATATCCGCAAAGCCCATTTCTTCAGCCTTCTTCTGTGCTTCCTCGTCGCCGATAAACTCGGGAAGAATAGTCTCCATATAATGCTTGGGCGCATAACACCACTTTGCGTTGATGCACAGCTCATTAATAAAATTCGGCTTGGAAGCCTCGAAGCTTACAGTAAAGGTCGTATCGTCTACTTTCGCGAAGACTGCAGTTGACTCGTTGCCGTCTGCATCGGTTGCCTTAAAGCAATCCCAAAGAGACTTGCCGAAGGTCTCAGGCACACACATATGGTCATAGAAAAATACACAATCCTCTGCGGTGAAAGGTTCTCCATCAGACCACTTCATACCTTCGCGGAGATAAATGGTATATACAGTTGCATCTTCATTTACGTCATATCCCTTTGCAACGTTGGGTTCTACCTCACCCGCGCTGTTAAAGCGGAACAGTCCCTGTTCAATAGGCTTACCGGTATTCCAGCCGGCCTTCGTGAGTGCCATCTTGATTGATCCACCGTACTGTCCCACGCTGTCAACATTCTCTACCATTACATCCTCTGTAGTGGGAATACGCTCTTCCACTGCAGGAAGGGTACCTGCACTTACCTGTTCAGCCAGCATGGGAGCCTCACTGAAAGCACTCACCGGCTCTGCGGGAGTCTCGGAAGAAGCTGATTGGCTAGCTTCTTGGCTGCCCGCTTCGTCGGACGAAGCGGCAGGAGCGCTTGATGCAGCCGGTTCACTGCCACAGCCGGTCAATGCCGTTACACACATTGCCGCGGAAAGAAGAACTGCCGCGATTTTCTTGCTAACATTCTTTTTCATATAGGAATCCTCCTTATTTGATTTTGTGTCTTCACACATTATTTAGTTTCTGGTTTATGTACATTCACCGTTTTACGGTTCCCCATGAGTCAAGATTATCAAGAATCAATACCCATTTCCACGCATCTCTTGTTTTTTTTGCAATAAACATTGCATTTTTTGCTTTTATTACTTATAATTTATTTTAGTATTGCACAATATTTACGAAGCTAATCTTTTCATTTTGTCTATTTTACACAAATATCTTTGGCATTTAACGCAAGGTTTACTTTTCAGAAGTGTTCGTAAAGCAAAATTTACTTTTTTTTGAACAAAAAACGCGATATAGGAGAAAAGCACTATGTTAATTGATAACACCCTGGTATATTCCCAGAAATATAAAATTGAGATTGGTCGTCCCGGAAAAAATCTGTACTATTTCTTTGATTATGACGAACGCTCCTACTCTATCAACATGGAGTTCCAGCATTTTCACCAGTTCTATGAAATCTGCGTCTTTCTGGATGAAAAAGCAGGTCATCTGATTGACGGCGTATGGTACGATATGCGCTGTCTGGACATTGTTGCACTGCGCCCTGCTCTGCTCCATAAAACAGCATATCCGGAAGGCGCACCGTGCAAGAGGCTGATTATCCAGTTTACTATTCCCGCTATGATTTCCCAGTTGGAGGGGTGCATGAAATATATTTACAGTATCTTTGACGGTGACTGCCCTATCTACCGATTCGAGGGAAGATACAGGAAAGCGGTGATGGAAAAGCTAAACGACATCTATTATCTCTCTCAGACACCCAATGAGCTGACAGAACTCACCATTAACAATAAATTTATTGAATTCTTAAGCATGATTTATCTCTATCGGGATCGGAATATTTACTCCAATCATGCGGATTTTGACAACATTACAAATAAAATCTACAGCATTACCGCCCATATTCACGGCCATTTTACAGAAGATTTATCCTTGGAATCCATTGCCAGAGAATTTTTTATCAGCACCTATTATCTGTCCCACCAGTTCAAACGGGTCACAGGATTCACTCTGACAGATTACATCCAGATGACAAGAGTCAGAAATGCGCAGACGTTGCTGCTTTCCACGGATGCTCCCATCACAGACATTGCCTTTCGATGCGGTTTTTCCAGTTTTTCGCAGTTTAACAGAGCATTCAACAAATTTCTGCACATTCCACCTTCCTCTTTCCGGAAGCAGTCAAAAATGTAGCAGGCTCCTTCTTTGTTATTGACAAATTTTATCGACTAGGCTACAATAAAAAAACATAATATTTCCTGTGAGGGAGTAGTTGGCAGCTTCGGCTGTGGTAATGTCAACACAATGGCGCGCCTCGCCTGGCATTACCGAAGCAATCTGATTGTGATGATGAGACTCATGGACAATTTATGCGGAGTATCCGCATGAATTGTCTGTGAGTTTTTTTATGGCACGGTGGTTCTTCCTGTCCCCCGCAAATCTACCAAAGGAGAATTTTCTATGAGTCTGTTCACATTGTTTGTCACTGCTGTAGGTCTTTCCATGGACGCCTTTGCCGTGTCCATCTGCAAGGGACTTGCCATGAAAAAGCTTTCCTGGAGGAAGGCTCTGATTATCGGTCTGTGGTTTGGTGGTTTTCAGGCGCTGATGCCTACCATCGGATATCTTCTGGGGACAAAATTCGAAAGCTATGTCACCGCCATTGATCACTGGATTGCATTCGTGCTTCTTGCGCTGATTGGCGCCAATATGATAAAAGAAGCCCTCTCCAGGGAAGAGGAGGAGGCAAACGATTCCATAGATGTAAAAACCATGTTTCTTCTGGCCATAGCCACCAGCATCGACGCTCTGGCAGTAGGCGTCACCTATGCCTTCCTGCAGGTTCAGATTGTTCCCGCCGTCACCTTCATCGGCGTGATTACCTTCTCTCTCTCCGTAGTGGGTGTAAAAATCGGAAATGTATTTGGACTGAAATATAAATCGAAGGCCGAGATTACCGGCGGTGTCATTCTGATTCTCATGGGTACAAAAATTCTGCTGGAGCATCTGGGATTGCTGGAATGGCTGCCGTTCTGATTTTTTCGGCACGCAACCATTCGTATATCGCACAAAACGCCATGGTGTATGATATTATCGTTTCATCACACAGCCATGGCGTTTTACATTTCATTTCCGATTAGTCCATTTAATCTGCAAGTCTTCTCAGCTCCGTATATGCCAGAAGCAACGGGCCTACACCCTTGGCATCATTCTCTACAACAGGCTCGGACATATAATACTCAAAGGTGCCGTCGCGTCTGGTATTATCCGCGGGGCCAAGGCCTGCCACAAGGCAGATACCTCCCAGATTTAAGCTTCCGTCCGTCTCCTTTAAATATCTGTCGCAGATACCGTTAAACGCCTTCAGACCGTACTCACGGTAGTTCTCAGGCAAAAATCCGAGGCGCACTCCTTTTAAGAGCGAATAAGCCATAATCGCACTTCCGCTGGTTTCCAGATAATTCGGTTCCTTTCCGCCCAGCGCAGGAAGCTGATACCACATGCCGCTCTCATCTTGGAATTTCAGCATATCATCCATCAGCTGTACAAACACAGTCTTCAGATTATCATACTCCGCCTTGTATTCCTCTCCCGGCTCGCACTTGCTTAAGGTATCCAGAAGCGCCATGGAGTACCAGCCAATGGCCCTCAGCCAGAAGTTTTTGGATAGTCCCGTCTCTTTATCGCACCAGAATGCTTCCCGGGAAGCATCATAGCCGTGATAGTAAAGTCCCGTGCTTTCGTCGCGCATATGCTTCACCACATTTGCAAACTGGGCAAAGATGTCGCCATAATTCTTTTTGTCATTGAACTTTGTCTCATATTCCATGTAAAAGGGCTGCCCCATATACAGACCGTCCAGCCAGACCTGATTGGGATAAATCTTCTTATGCCAGAAA
>JBJEJG010000129.1:0-2254 GCA_051877795.1 Acetatifactor sp. | reverse complement strand
GGTGGATGCCGGAAAAATCGCCCTGACTCCGGCGGTGGAGCTGTCCTATTTGACCCAACAGGAGCAGCAGGATTTGCTGGAAACCATGGAGAGCGAAGACTGCACTCCGTCTTTGTCCCAAGCCGTCCAGATGAAAAAGCTGAGCCAGTCCGGGGAACTGACTATGGACAGAATCTTTGAAATTCTCCGGGAACCCAAGGCAAACCAGCAGGAAAAAATCAGCTTCCGGGTGGAGGATTTGCGGAAATTCTTCCCCAAAACCTACAGCGTTGCCCGGATTCAGGAGCGGATTTTGAAGCTGCTGGAAGCGGACTGCCGGAAACGGCAGCTGAGCAGAGGGGAGCGGTGATGATGGACGCAAAGATTCAGATTCACAATGACTACTGCTCCAATATGAGTAGTGAAGATATACAGGCAGTTTTGTCTGAGGTTACTGCCCTGATTACAGGGGCAATTCTCCGGGCAGGTGCTCAGCCGGAAGAACCGGAGACGGCTGCGTAATAGAAGTATCGGGAGGGGTGCGGCTTACAGGGCCGCACCTTTGCCGTTTATACCTTATCCCAATAAAATTAAGAAAAAACAGGTTTCGATAAAAGGAAGTGTAAAATATGGAACGATATTTGATGTATTTAAGAAAGTCGAGAATGGATACGGATTTTGAGGAAGTATCCATTGCTGAAACGCTGAGCCGACACAGAACAACGCTTGAAAAATTCTGCAAATCCAAGCGGCTCAATGTAGTGGAGGTTCTGGAGGAAGTGGTATCCGGTGAATCCCTTGCCGCCCGTCCTCAGATGATGCGCTTGCTGGAGCTGGTCAGTACAGGCTCCTATGCAGGAGTGGTCTGCATGGACATAGAGCGACTGTCCAGAGGTTCGTCCATGGAATCCGGCTATATCATGCAGATTTTGCAGGTCAACGGATGTAAAATCGTTACCCCCGGCAAGACCTATGACTTGCAGAATGAATCCGACGAGCAGTTTACAGATATGAAATTCATGTTCAGCCGCTATGAGCTGAAAACCATCACCAAACGGCTGGTGCGGGGCAGAAATCAGTCCGCGTCCGAAGGCAAATTCATGGGGTCAATGGCACCCTACGGCTACAGGGCATACAAGCTCCCCGGAGAAAAGGGAAACAGCCTGATGATCGTCCCGGAGGAAGCCAAGGTGGTACAGATGATTTTTGATATGTACGGAAAGCAGGGAATGGGCTACAATGCCATTGCCTACAAGCTGAATGATATGCACATCCCCGCCCGGAAAGGGCAGTGGAGCCAGACCTCTGTTGCCAATATTCTGACCAATGAAGTATACCTCGGAAAAATCCGCTGGCGCAGGGAACCGGTGAAAAAAGTGATTAAAGATGGTATGCTATCCAAGAAGCGGATTCAAAATGATGACTATGAACTCTATGACGGCCTGCATGAGCCGATTATCACCGAAGAACAGTGGGAGCGGGTGAAAGCGGCGCAAAAGCAGCGCAATCATAATCCGGTGAATGCAGATCGTCAGCTGAAAAATCCCTTCGCCGGTATTCTGTTCTGCGGAAAGTGCGGTGCGGTCATGAAGCGCATGATCCCTGATAAGCACAAGAATCCAACGCCGTGGTATCGCTGCACCACCAGGGGATGCGATTGCAAGATCATAAAATGTGCGGTTGTCGAAAGCGAAATTAAGACGGCTATGGAAGAATGGCTCGATGCGTATATGGTTCAGATTAAAGCTGACCAGCAGCCTGATGTTAATCCTGTCACAGCTGCGCTGGAAACCATTCGGGGGCAGATTGCAGGGCTGCAGCATCAGCAAGAGAGCATCTGCGAGTATTTGGAAAAGGGCGTGTACACCATTGATATGTTCACGAAGCGAAATACATCACTGTCCAAGGAAATTAAGCAGCTACAGCTTGCGGAAGCCGATCTAATGCGTCAGCAGAGTGAGCAAAGCCAAAAGGAGCAGCAGGTAGCGCAGATCATACCAACCACTCAGCATATCCTTGAAAGCTATCCCTTATTGGAAATAGAAGAAAAGAACCGCCTGTGGAAATTGGTTTTGAAAAGGGTTACTGTGTACCGTTCGCCGGATGATAAACTGGAAGTTAACATCTATCCGAACCTGCCTAAATAAGATGCCGTCAATGCGCAAGCAGTACCATACTTTTCGGAAAAATCAGCGTTAATCTATCGACTATTGCCCCCTCCCATGGTATAATACCTGTAATTATCCATGGAAGGGGGCGTTTTATATGCCTGAAC
>JBJEJG010000128.1:44312-49212 GCA_051877795.1 Acetatifactor sp. | reverse complement strand
GGACAAATACGAAGGATGTGACAGAGATGTCACTTTGCTGAAGGAAGTCAGTGGAAAGCCGCTTGCGGTGATAGGAACCAAGGCTTTTTTGAGCTGCCGGGAAATTGAGCGGCTGGAATTACCGGAAACGGTGAACAGGATAGAGGACTGGGCCTTTGCCCATATGAAGAATTTGCAGAAAATAGTACTTCCGGCAAAGGATATTTTCCTGGGAAAAAAAGTTTTTTTGGGTTGTCATAGCCTGAAGCGTGTGGAGTTGTCCGGTACACAGAACCTGTACGAGGGGATTCCCTATTTCCTGGCCTCTATGCTGACGTTGATGGCAGAGGTGCCGGTGAGCTTTCAGACAGCAGGCGATTTGCAGGGACAATGGAACTTTTTGAAGGATTATGACAAAGCATTATCTCAGTATCTGGACAGAGAAGATACCTATGGCTTTGAACCGGCCTTTATCGGATGGTTCAATGTGGAGGATGTGGACGATCAGCAACAGGAATTTATCAGAGAACGCCGGAAATGCAAGATCGACCTGGCTTTTCAACGTCTCCTTTATAGTGAGGGTCTGGAAAGAGAAACAGAAAAAGTGCTTTCGGAATATCTCTTGAGGACATGGGAACTTGTGAAAGAACTGTTTACGGATAAGGAGAGGGAGTACAGCCGGAATGTGCAATATTACAGGATATGGAAGAAAATCGGCGGTTTCAGTGTGCTTGCGCCGCAAGCCCTGTTGGATGAGATGACGGAAGCAGAACCGGAGGTAAGAGCCTTTCTGGTGGAGTGTGAGTTAAATAGCGGAACGGCAGAGACCTTTTTTGCGGAGCTGGAGCTGTAGAAGATAAAAAGAATAGCAGAAAGAGGGAAAACAGATGCAGGAAGATATTGATGCGGTAATTGCGCTTTTGGATGGATATACACAGGCAGGGGAGAGCAGAATTAAAGTGAATGTGGTGGAAGGTGAAGGAGAAGTGGTCTCTCATCAATATCACCATGGCAGATGTGATGTGGGCAGTCCATGGGCATGCGGGGCGGCCTTTGATGTGTTGGAGTAGAATACCGGTGAGTGCCGCTGACGGCGGAGGAATGTGAGGAGATATGAGCTGGAACAGATGGAAGCCGCAATTAATCAAGAGCCTTAAGATAGCCATTGCAGCTATTGCTGCCATCGCTCTGGCAGGAGAGCTGGGGCTGCAATATTCCGCCACGGCGGGGATTATTACCGTGCTCAGCATTCAGAATACGAAAAAAGAAACCCTGAAGAGTGCGGGGAGAAGGGGACTTGCATTCCTCTGCGCCCTTGTGCTGTCAGCGCTGTGCTTTACTCTGATAGGATATAATTTGTGGGCATTTGCTGTGTATCTGCTGTTGTTTGCCCTGCTTTGCCTGATGGCCGGGTGGGGAGAAGCCATTGCAATGGATTCCGTGCTGGTGACACATCTGCTTGCGGAGCAGAGTGTTGCCCCCGGAATACTTTGTAATGAGATGCTTCTTTTTCTGATTGGAACAGGCTTCGGGATTTTGGTGAATCTGCATCTGCACCGAAAGGAAAAGGAATTCCGACGGCTTGCAGATGAGGCAGACAGTCAGATAAAGGGAATCCTTCACAGAATGTCCTGCTGGCTGCCCAGAGAGGACAAAACGGAATACGGCCCGGGATGCTTTGAAAATCTGGAAAGGGCACTGGAAGAGGCAAAATTATGCGCTGCGGCAAATTATAACAATGCAGTGCTGCGAGGCAGTACCTATGAACTGGACTATATTGAGATGCGGGAGCAGCAGAGCATTATCCTGAAGGAGATATACGGGAATATCAAGAGTATTGTATATTTACCGGAGCAGGCAGAGCAGGTGGCAGAGCTGCTTGGACAAATTGAGCAGGACTATCACCGTGACAATACGGTAGAGGGACTGCTGAAAAGACTGGACAGCTTGCTGCTGCATATGAAGGAGCAGGAGCTGCCGGGAAGCAGAGAGGAGTTTGAAGCCAGAGCCATTCTTTTTTACATTTTAATGCAGATACGGAATTTCCTGGAATTGAAGCGGGATTTTATGAGACGGGAGGCAATGAATTATGCGGTATTTTCTGGAGAACGAGAATCTGAAGGTTGAAATTGAGAGCTTCGGCGCCGAGCTGAAATCGGTGGTTGACAAGAAGACCATGCAGGAATATATGTGGGAGGCGGACCCGGCGTTTTGGGGAAAGACTTCACCTGTTTTGTTTCCCTTTATCGGGAAGCTGGAGGGTGCAGGATATCTGTATCAGGGAAAGCGGTATAATATTGAAAAACACGGATTTGCAAGGGATATGGAGTTTTATCCGGCAGAGCGGAAGACGGACAGTATTACCTTCTTTATCGAGAGCAATGAAGAGACTCTGAAAAAGTTTCCTTTTCCGTTCCGGCTGGAAATATCCTATCACTTAGAGGGCAAAAAGGTGGTAGAGAGCTGGAAGGTTTCTAACAGTGGTAGCGAAACCATGTACTTTTCCATGGGAGGCCATCCCGCCTTTGCCTGTCCCCCGAAGAGCGGGAAGGCGGAAGCCGGGGTGAAGCGTACAGATTGCTTTGTGAAGCTGTACGGGGAAACAGGAAGCACGGTAAGCTCTACGGAAATCGGTGTTCCGGATGGACTTCTGACAGGAACGTCATTTTTGGTGGAAACAGAAAACGGTATGATTTCCGTCACAGAAAATCTTTTTGATAAGGATGCGCTCTGTCTGGAAAAGCAGGGTGTGCGTGCGGTTGGACTCTGTGATGCTGCCGGAAAGGAATATGTGCGGCTGGAGGCGGACTGCCCTGTGTGGGGCATCTGGTCCATGCCGGACAGTAATGCCTCCTATATTTGTCTGGAGCCCTGGTGGGGAATCTGTGACAGTAAGGGCTATGCGGGAACCATTCAGGAGCGCCCCTATACGAATTCCGTGGAGGCAGGAAAGGTCTGGGAGCAGGAATTCCGGATTGTGATTCTGTAATCTTTGCCGGGGCAGCAATTCTGTAATTTCCGCCTTGACAAACGAGGTGCTTCTGCACTACAATCACTACATAATAAGCGACTGTGAAGAGGATTAGTACAGACTTAAGAAGCATTCCAGAGAGAGGACATGGCGCAGCGGCAGGACGGTAAGCCGGCAGCAGGCGCGGCTGGGAAGTCCTTATGCGGAGGGTTTGGAACCTGCCTCGGAGTCCTGTGCGAGGTTGACAAATGCGGCAAATTCAGCGCGAGCGGCGGAAAGCCCGATGACGACAAAAGCACAGCGTAGGTCGGCGTTAACGGCAAACGAGATGGATGCATGTAAGACCGCATCAATTAGGGTGGTACCGCCGAGTTTTCGGTCCCTTTGGGGATGGAAGACCCGGCGTTATTTATGTCCGGACTTCGATTCCTGAAAGAATTCGCCCGGTAAGGGGCAGAAAAGAGGAGGCTAAAATGGCAGAAAAAGAGCAAAAAGGCACAATGAAAAAAATGGTGGAAGAAATCACATCCATGGATGTGGACTTTGCCCAGTGGTACACGGATGTGGTGAAGAAGGCAGAGCTTTGCGGTTACACCTCCGTTAAGGGCTGTATGGCAATCAAGCCCGCAGGCTACGCAATCTGGGAGCTGATTCAGAAGCAGCTGGATGCGCGTTTTAAGGAGACTGGTGTGGAGAATGTATATATGCCCATGTTCATTCCCGAATCTTTGCTGGAAAAGGAGAAGGATCATGTGGAAGGTTTTGCACCCGAGGTGGCGTGGGTGACTCACGGCGGTCTGCAGCCTCTGCAGGAAAGACTTTGTGTACGTCCTACCTCCGAGACACTGTTCTGTGATTTTTATAAAAATGATATTCATTCCTACAGGGATTTACCCAAGGTTTACAACCAGTGGTGCTCCGTTGTGCGCTGGGAGAAGGAGACAAGACCCTTCCTGCGTTCCAGAGAGTTTTTGTGGCAGGAGGGACATACTGCACATGCCACAGCGGAGGAAGCTGAAGCAAGAACCCTTCAGATACTGAATCTGTATGCAGATTTCTGTGAAGAGGTTCTGGCAATCCCCGTGATAAAGGGTCAGAAGACGGAAAAGGAGAAGTTTGCAGGTGCAGTAGCTACCTATACCATTGAGGCACTGATGCATGACGGCAAGGCGCTGCAGTCCGGCACCAGCCATAATTTCGGTGACGGTTTCGCAAAAGCCTTTGATATCCAGTTTGCCGATAAGGATAATACCTTAAAGCATGTTTTCCAGACATCTTGGGGAGTGTCGACTCGTTTGCTTGGTGGTATCATCATGGTGCATGGTGACAACGAAGGGCTGGTACTGCCTCCCAGAGTGGCGCCCATCCAGGTTTGTATCATTCCCATCCAGCAGAAGAAGGAGGGGGTACTGGATAAGGCGTACGAGCTGCGCGATCTTTTGAAAAAGGATTTCCGTGTAAAGGTTGACGACTCCGAGAAGTCTCCCGGATACAAATTTGCCGAGGCAGAGATGCGCGGCTATCCCATCCGTGTGGAAATCGGTCCCAAGGATATTGAGGCAGGCAAATGTGTCATCTGCCGCCGCGATACCAGAGAGAAAATTGAAGTGGCACTGGATGATCTTGAAGCGAAGGTCGGCGAGCTGATGGAAACCATACAGAAGGATATGCTGGAGCGTGCGAGAGCACACAGAGATGCCCATACCTATACGGCTACCGATATGGAGGAGTTTGAAAAACTGTTCAATGAAAAGTCCGGCTTTGTAAAGGCTATGTGGTGTGGCGAGCAGGAGTGCGAGGACAAGATTAAGGAGAAGCTGGCGGTAACCAGCCGCTGCATGCCTTTTAAGCAGGAGCATATCGCAGATACCTGTGTTTGCTGTGGAAAACCTGCCAAAAAGATGGTATACTGGGGCAGAGCATACTAAAGATTTGATAACCCGAGCCCGG
>JBJEJG010000128.1:1370-44212 GCA_051877795.1 Acetatifactor sp. | reverse complement strand
CCGGGCGAGTTATTGCTGCAAAGAAAGGATTTCACATGATTAACGAAACATTTCCCATTCAGGTGGAGGGTTCCCTGCCTGATACAAGATTGATTACTTATATTCAGGACTATTACCAGGAGATAAATATTCAGACCCGTCCGCTGATTCTGATTTGTCCGGGCGGCGCCTATGCCTACACCTCACCCCGTGAGGCGGAGGCCTTCGCCATGCAGTTCCTTGCAATGGGATGTCATGCGGCAGTGCTGAAATATTCCTGTGCGCCGGCTGTCTATCCTACGGCTTTGACGGAGCTGGCGGCAAGTATTGCCCTGATTCGTGAAAATGCCGGGAAATGGCGCGTGGATAACGTGATTGTGCTGGGTTGTTCTGCAGGCGGTCATCTGGCTGCAAGCATGGGTGTATTCTGGGACGAAGATTTTCTCGCCGAAGCAGTCGGCATTAAAGGTTCCGACCACAGTCTGCTTCGCCCTGACGGCATGATTCTCTGCTACCCGGTCATTACTTCGGGAGAGTTTGCCCACAGAGGCTCTATAGATAACCTTTTGGGACCTGACCGATGCGGAAAGGAAGAATGGCTGGAAAAGATGTCCCTGGAAAAGCATGTAAATGCCGGAACGCCCCAGACCTTTATCTGGCATACTTTTACAGATGGTTCCGTGCCTGTGGAGAATTCGCTGTTGTTTATCAGTGCGCTGCGCAAAGCGGGTGTCAACACAGAGTTCCACATGTATCCCGTCGGAGGGCACGGGCTGGGACTTGCAAACCGTCTGACCCAGAATACAGGAGAAACAGCCATTCAGGAGGAATGTACGACATGGATTCCTCTGGTAAAGGAATGGATAGAGAATCAGTATGTGGAAAAGAATAAAAAGAAAAACATGGATTCATTGAGCTAAGAGTATTATCCACACGAGGAGATTCGCATGAATTATATCGTTATGGATTTGGAGTGGAACCAGAGCAATACCGGACAGGAAGAGGAGGCGGCAAACCTTCCATTTGAGATAATAGAAATCGGTGCCATCAAGTTGAATGACAAAGGTGTTATGTTGAGCGAGTTCAGCCAGCTTATCAAGCCCAGCGTCTATCGGGAAATGCATCAGATTACCAGCAGATTGATTCACTTGCAAATGCAGGAGCTGGAGCGGGGCAGGCCCTTTGAACAGGTGGCACGGGAATTTCTCGACTGGTGCGGGAAAGAGCAATATTTGTTTTGCACCTGGGGAAGCCTTGATTTGACGGAGCTCCAACGCAACATGAAATTTTATCGTATGGAGCCGATGTCAAACGGTCCGATTGCCTTTCTTGATGTGCAGAAGCTGTTCAGCCTTGCCTATGAGGACGGTAAGTCCAGGCGTGCGTTGGAATATGCAGTGGATATGAAGGAACTGGAAAAAGACATTCCTTTTCACAGGGCGTTCAGCGATGCCTATTATACGGCTAAGATTTTTAAGATGATTCTGGAGGACAAACCTGAGGTGCTTCGGAAGCTCTCCTATGATGTCTTTCATCCGCCGGTTGACAGAGAGTCGGAAATCAAGGTGCAGTTTGATACTTACATGAAATACATTTCCAGAGAGTTTGACAGTAAGGCAGATGCCTTTGCCGACAGAGAGGTTTCTTCCAGCAAATGCTATCTCTGTCATAGGAATCTCAGAAAAAAACTGAAATGGTTCACTCCTAACGGAAGGCATTATTACTGCCTTGCCTATTGTGAGAAGCATGGGTATCTGAAGGGGAAAATCCGAATACGTAAGTCAGAAAACGGTAGGATTTATGTGGTGAAGACCACAAAACTGATTACACAGCAGGAGGCAGATATGCTTAAGGAAAGAAGCCTTCATGCCAGAGAGTTGAGAAAACGTCATAAGCATTCCTGAAGGAAGAAAACGGGGATTACGGCTGTCAGTCGTAATCCCTGAATTTATTTGAATCACGCCATTTGGACTGTCGATTCCGTCTGCGGCGGTTTCTTCTCCAGACACGGCGGCTATTCCTGCCTGCAAAGGCATAATTTTTCAGAAAAGCTCTGACCAGCATAGCTAAAAAAATGATTACGGCAATTCCTGCTATTACTGATAAAATGCGCAGTACGTTGATGAAAACAAAGGAGGTTTTCTGTTCCTCTTCCGGAACTGCAGAGGATTCCGGCAAGCTGTCAAACAGATAGGTTTCATTTTTGTCGATGGCAAAATTAACCCGGATAGTGCCAATATCAACGCCGTGATAAGAATAGGTAATTAGGGCAGCTTCGTCTTCTTCTGCAGTATCATAGGAAATGACAGATTCTGTGTCCTCAAAGGAGGCCGTTCTCGGCAGGACAATAAAATCGTCCTTATTCAGGGACAAAAAGGGCTTCGAACTGCCAAAGATGTCGTTTCCTCCGTAGAAAAGTCCGTCATTGTCGATATTATATTTTGTATCAGTCTGAGATACATTTACCTTTTCAAAATTGGAGAAGCCATAGTTAAAAAGAGAAATGGTATCTTCATACTGATAAGGGGCTTCATCCTTCATAACCACGCATATCAGTCTCAGCCCATCCTTTTCAGCACAGGATACCAGACAGCTTCTGGCATCATCGGTATATCCTGTTTTACAGCCGACCAGATATTCATAGGCATATTCACCGCCGGGAATGATTTTCATCAGGTTGACTTCCAGCTTTCCCAGGGGCAGCTTGTCTGTTGCGGGAAATTCCATGCGTCTTGTCAGCGTAATTTTGCAAAGCATTTCATTTGCAAAAAAGGCTCTTCCTATCATTGCCAGATCATAGGCGGTAGTGTAATGGTCTTCGTCGGGAAGTCCGTTTGGATTTGCAAAATGAGAGTTCAGGCAGCCCAGTTCCCTGGCACGTTCATTCATGATTTCCGCAAATACAGACCAGTCGGTAGTGCCCGTGATATGTTCAGCAACTGCAAAGGACACCTCATTTGCAGACCGGATAAGAATGGCGTTCAGACACTGTTCCATGGTAAGCTCCTGCCCTACATCCATGGCAATGTGGCTGCTGTCACGAGGCGTGTCAAAAACTGCGTCATGGGAGAAGGTGACAATTTCATCCATGTTGCAGCGTTCACTTGCAATCAGAGTTGTCAGAATTTTGGTGGTACTTGCAGGATATTCCTTCTGGTGAATATTTTTTGCGTATAGGATAGTTCCTGTCTCTGCCTCAATGAGGATAGCAGATTCCGCGCCTACGGCAGGACCGGCGGGCCAGTTCGGCACCTGATTGGACTCGACGGGCATGGCCCGCTGGAGCTCCAGTCTTTCTGCGGAAGTCATGTTATCGGCAAGAGCCGTGCATTCCTGGGACAGAAACAGGCAGGCAGCGCAGACGGCGGCCATAAAAGCCGCCAGAAATTTATTTGATTTTTGTCCGTGGAAATGCAGCATAAAATAACCTCATTACATAATTTATCGTGCTAATATATTATACACTATTTTCGGGAAAACCCAAAGGATTCTTTTTGAGGAACAATCAATTCATTGACAAGAGAGCAAAGATAAAGTAAATTGAAGTGTGGAGAACCGGAGGAAAGGTATGAGACTGAGAAATATTACAGGCTCCCGCGAAGTGATTGCAGAGAGCCCTTATGTGGTGCAGGAAGAGGAACAGCCCTTAGTGGCCGGTACCTGGAAGAAAATATTCGGAAATGACAATCCCATTCATGTTGAAATTGGAATGGGAAAGGGTAGATTTATCCATACTATGGCTAAGGAGCATCCTGATATTAACTATGTGGGTATTGAAAAATATTCCAGTGTCCTGCTTCGCGCTATCCAGAAGATGGAACAGGAGGAACTGCCCAATCTTAAATTTCTTCGTATGGATGCAGAGGATATAACCAAAGTGTTCGGCCCCGGAGAGGTAGACAGAATTTACCTGAATTTTTCCGACCCCTGGCCAAAGGACAGGCATGCGAAGCGCAGACTGCCCTCAAGGGAATTTCTTGCCCGATATGATGTTATCCTGAAAAAAGACAGCAGGCTGGAATTTAAAACGGACAACAGAGAACTGTTTGATTTTGCGGTGGAGGAGCTGGAACCGGCGGGCTGGAAGGCAGAAGTCATCACCTATGATCTGCACGGGGATGAGGTGCTTATGGAGGGAAATGTCATGACGGAGTATGAAGAAAAATTTTCCTCCATGGGAAACCCCATCTGCAAATATATAGTGTATCGGTAGGAAATCAAGCGCGAACAAAGTGAGCATTTGATTTCACCCGATACACTAACGAAAGAATCAAAAGAAGCGAAAGCTTCGACAGACGTGCGAAGCGCGGATGGATTCTTGAGTAAGAAGGTAGGAAATCAAGCGCGAACAAAGTGAGCAAGTGGTAAGAAGTAAAGTGTCGCCCCAAAGGGGCAGAAGGAGAGAAAGCTATGGAATATAAGTTTACGACGGAAAATTTTGAGGCAGAAGTACTACAGGCAAAAACCCCTGTTTTGGTGGACTTTTTTGCCGACTGGTGCGGACCCTGCAAGATGATGGGGCCTGTTGTGGAAAAGCTTGCGGAGGAGTATGAAGGCATTGTGAAGGTAGGAAAGTGTAATGTGGATGAGAATATGCAGCTCGCGCAAAGATACCGCATTTCCAGCATTCCTGCTTTTATCCTTTTCAAGGACGGAAAACCGGAGGCTACCTATGTGGGAGCGATGTCTGCGTCGGAATTAAAGAATAAGGTGGAGCAGGTATTAAACTTAAGATGAATAGAAAAGATTTAGTTTACGAAGGGCAGAGAATTCTGGCAAGCGTTTTCGGCGCTTTTCTGTATGCGGCAGGAATCAATCTTTTTGTGGTGCCGGCAGGTCTGTATACAGGGGGCCTGATGGGACTTTGCCAGGTTATCCGCACTATTTTGGCTGAGTTTTTGCACTTAAATTTTCAAGGCTTCGACATTGCGGGTGTGATTTATTACATCATCAATGTTCCCATTTTTATTATTGCATTCACGAGAATGGGGCGTAAGTTTTTTGTCAAGACGCTCATTTCCGTGACAGCGATTACCGTATTTATGTCGGCAATTCCTGCGGTGGTCATTGTGGAGGATGCGATGGCGGCCTGTGTGGTGGGGGGTATCGTTTCCGGCGCAGGAATCGGTATTCTGCTTCGTATGGGTTCTTCCGGCGGTGGAATGGATGTGATTGGCGTTCTGCTGACCCGGTGGAAGAAGGATTTCAGCGTGGGCAAGGTGAATCTGCTGGTAAATCTGGTGTTGTACGGTACCTGTTTCTTTTTGTTTGACATGGAAATCGTGGTTTATTCTATTATTTATGCGGCGGTTTACTCTGTGGCTATGGATAAGGTGCATACACAGAACATTAATGTGGAAGTAAATGTTATCACAAAAGCAGATACCACGGCACTGGAGAAGGAAGTGTTTGAGGAACTGGGCAGAGGAATCACCAAGTGGACCTCCATGGGTGCCTATACCTATGAAAAATCCCACATTCTTTACATTATGCTTTCCAAGTATGAGGTCAACCGTCTGAAAGCCATTATCCATAAGTACGACCCCAATGCGTTCATTGTTGTAAACGAGGGTGTCAGCGTGGATGGAAATTATCTGAAGAAACTGTAACAGAAGCACAGAGAAATTTAAATGACAACAAAAATTGCCCCGGAGCGGTTATGGACCGCTTCCGGGGCATTCTCTTACTTATTATTCTTTTTTTTCAGAGCGGCAGCCACGAAACCCTTGAACAGGGGATGAGGCCTGTTGGGACGGGACTTTAGTTCAGGATGTCCCTGGGTTGCCACATAGAAGGGATGCTCTGTAATCTCGCACATCTCCACAATACGACCGTCGGGAGAGAGACCGGACAGGCGCAGTCCGTTTTGGGTGAGAACGGCGCGGTAGTCGTTGTTTACCTCGTAGCGGTGACGATGTCTCTCGTAGATGGTTTCTTCACCATAAAGCTCAAAGGCTCTGGATTCCTTGTCCAGTACGCAGGGATAAGCACCAAGTCTCAGTGTGCCTCCAATGTCTTCCACACCGTTCTGATCGGGCATCAGCGCGATAACGGGATGTGTGGTGTTGGGGTCAAGCTCGATGCTGTGTGCATCGTTGTAGCCTATGACATTGCGGGCATATTCAACGATGGTAAGCTGCATGCCCAGACACAGCCCCAGGAAGGGTATTTCGTGTGTACGTGCATAATTGATTGCAATGATTTTTCCCTCGATGCCTCTGGAGCCGAAGCCGCCGGGTACCAGAATGCCGTTGCAGTCGCCCAGAAGCTCCTCCGCATTGTCAGGGGTCACGGTTTCGGAATCAATCCATTTAATATGGACAGTGGTGCGATTGGAGATGCCTCCGTGCTTTAAGGCTTCCACTACACTGATATATGCATCATGCAGAGAGACATATTTTCCCACAAGGGCAATCAGCACTTCATCGGTGGGATGCTTTAAATCATCCACCATTTTTTCCCAGTCTCTCAAATCCGGTTCGGGACATTCCAGATGCAGGCACTCACAGACAGCCTGTGCCAAGTGCTCCTTTTCCATGGCGAGAGGCGCCTCATAGAGATATTCCACATCAAGATTCTGCAATACGCGATTGCTGGGTACGTTACAGAACAGGGCAATCTTGTCCTTCAGACCCTGATCCAGAGGGTGTTCGCTCCGGCAGACAATGATGTCGGGCTGAATACCCATTCCCTGAAGATCCTTGACGCTGGCCTGAGTTGGCTTTGTCTTTAATTCCTGTGAAGCGCTTAGGTAAGGAATCAGCGTCACGTGAATCAGAATGGCGTTCTCATGTCCTACATCGTGCTGGAACTGTCTGATGGATTCCAGAAAAGGCTGGCTCTCAATATCACCTACAGTGCCGCCTACTTCAATGATGGCGATACGGGTGTCCGGATCCGTGAAGTTACGGTAAAACCGGCTCTTGATTTCATTGGTGATATGAGGAATGACCTGAACGGTGCCTCCGCCGTAATCACCGCGGCGCTCCTTCTGCAGTACGGACCAGTAAACCTTACCGGTAGTGACATTGGAGTTCTTGTCCAGACTTTCGTCTATGAAACGCTCGTAGTGACCGAGGTCAAGATCAGTCTCGGCACCGTCATCCGTGACGAAAACCTCGCCGTGCTGGATGGGATTCATGGTACCGGGGTCGATATTGATATAAGGGTCGAATTTCTGCATCGTTACCTTATACCCTCTTGCTTTTAACAGTCTGCCTAAAGATGCGGCAGTGATGCCCTTGCCTAATCCGGAGACAACACCACCTGTGACAAAAACGTATTTTACTGGCATAATAATACCTCATAACATTAGAATAAAATAAGAAAAAGGATACTACGAGTAAGACTCACAGCACCCTTGCTACTCTAAAATTTTAGCACCGGGCTGAGGGGCTTGTCAATAGGATTATTTTTACTTTTCTCTGTGGAATAATAGGTTTATATATGGTAAAATAACTTTATTCGTGTAATAAAATCGAAAAGTGCAAAAGAAAGTGAATGGATTGGAATATGAGAGTGGGATTTGATAATGAAAAGTATTTAAAGATGCAGTCGGAGCATATTGAAGAAAGAATCAGCAAATTTGGAGATAAGCTGTATCTGGAATTTGGGGGAAAGCTGTTTGACGACTATCATGCCTCCAGAGTATTGCCGGGTTTTGAGCCGGACAGTAAGCTTCGTATGCTGATGAAGCTTGCCGACAGAGCGGAAATCGTGATTGTCATCAATGCTGCGGATATTGAAAAGAATAAAGTGCGTGGCGACCTGGGAATTACCTATGATGAAGATGTGCAGAGACTGATGAAGGAGTTTCAGAGCAGAGGTCTTTATGTGGGCAGTGTGGTGCTGACACATTATGCCGGTCAGATGAAAGCAGCAGAATTCAAGGAAAAACTGGAAAAGAAAAATGTAAAGGTATATTTGCATTATACAATTGAAGGCTACCCTGCCAATATTCCGCTGATTGTAAGTGAGCAGGGCTTTGGCAAGAATGAGTATATTGAGACAACGAGACCCCTTGTAGTAGTTACTGCACCCGGGCCGGGAAGCGGTAAGATGGCTACCTGTCTGTCCCAGCTGTATCATGACAATAAGAGAGGCATCAAGGCCGGATACGCAAAATATGAAACCTTTCCGATTTGGAACATTCCGCTGAAGCATCCCATTAATCTCGCCTATGAGGCCGCAACGGCAGACTTGAACGATGTCAATATGATTGACCCGTTCCACTTGGAGGCTTATGGGGAGACAACTGTAAACTATAACCGGGATATTGAAATTTTCCCTGTATTAAATGCCATTTTTGAGGGAATCTACGGAGAGAACCCGTATAAGTCGCCCACTGATATGGGTGTCAATATGGCAGGCAACTGCATTGTGGATGACGAGGTGTGCAAACAGGCTTCCTATCACGAAATTATCCGCCGCTATTACACTGCGCGGAACGATTTGATAAAAGGAAAAGGCAAAGAAAACGAAGTTTACAAAATCGAGCTTCTGATGAAGCAGGCAAAGATTAGCACAGATGACCGAAAGGTGACGGTTGCGGCCAAAAAGCGCGCGGAGGAGCTGGGCGTGCCTACGGCGGCAATCGAGTTGGCGGATGGAACCATTATTACCTCCAAAACCACGGACCTGTTGGGGGCATCCGCAGCACTGTTGCTGAATGCCTTGAAATATCTGGGTGGAATCGAGGACGATATTCATTTGATTTCACCGGAGGCGATTGAACCGATTCAGAAACTGAAAACGAAGTACCTTGGAAGCAGGAATCCCCGGCTGCATACGGATGAAGTATTGATTGCCCTGTCAGTATCGGCTGTTAACGATGAAAGAGCCAGAAAGGCAATGGAGCAGTTGCCAAAGTTGAGGGAGTGCCAGGTACACACATCTGTGATGCTTTCCGAAGTGGATACCCGGATTTTCAGAAAACTTGGTGTAGATTTAACCAGTGAGCCGGTTATTCGCTCTGTCTGAGATGCGTTGTCCGGCTGCTCCGGTGAAAAACCATACGATTTTGGGCATGAAAGTTTAGAAATCTTTAATAGTTAGCGCTTTTTTTTCACACTTACGCTATTGATTTATCATTTTTGAATCTCTATAATAAAATAAATTGTAGCTGCTCAGAACCTGATTTTTCACAGCAGCAGGAATGTATACAAAATCGCAGAAATGGAGTTACTATGGACAATCAAATGAACCAGTATGATAACGGTGGAGGGTATAATAACGGAAACCGTGGAAATATGCCTGGTGGAAACGGTAATGGAAACGGTGGAAGCAACGGGAATGAACCGCCCAAAAAGCCCAGCGTCATGATGATCGTTCTGGTCGCGCTGAGTACCGTGATAATCGTTTACATCATGTGGACCTGGATGTTTGGCAGCACGACGGTCGGCGAGGAAGTAAGCTACACGCAATTCCTGGAGGACATTGAAGCTGACAGGGTTGATGCGGTGCAGGTACAGAGCACAGGTCAGATTTATTACACCTTAAAGCAGGAAAAAAAGGAAAATCAGAATACGGACGTAACTGTTCCCGGTCTGATTGGCTTTCCTTCCCAGAGTGCATCGTCGCAGAAATATGTGACTGTTCTCATGGAGGACCTCAATACGCTGACGGCCCGTCTGGAGGCTCACGGAATTGACGGAAAAAGGATTCTTGCAGACAATTCCAAATTCTGGGATATCATGGTCGGTATTGTGATTCCGGTACTTCTGATGTGGCTGCTTCTGGGCTTTATGTTCCGCAAGATGGGCGGAGCAGGCGGCCCCATGGGTGTCGGAAAGAACAATGCAAAGGTCTATGTACAGAAAGAGACAGGCGTTACCTTTAAGGATGTAGCCGGTGAGGATGAGGCAAAGGAATCTCTGGTAGAGGTGGTTGATTTCCTGCACAATCCCGGCAAGTATTCCAAGATTGGTGCAAGGCTGCCGAAGGGTGCGCTGCTGGTAGGCCCTCCCGGAACCGGTAAGACTCTGCTCGCAAAGGCGGTGGCAGGCGAAGCACATGTGCCCTTCTTTTCTCTGACGGGTTCCGATTTTATTGAGCTTTATGTGGGCGTCGGCGCCAGCCGTGTGAGAGACCTTTTCAGGGAAGCTACCAAAAATGCGCCCTGTATCATATTTATTGATGAGATTGACGCTATCGGACGCAGCCGTGACTCCAAATACGGCGGCGGAAATGAAGAGCGTGAGCAGACCTTAAACCAGCTCCTTTCCGAAATGGATGGTTTCGACAGCTCCAAGGGCATTCTGATTCTGGGTGCAACCAACCGTCCTGAAATTCTGGACAAGGCGCTTCTCCGTCCCGGACGCTTCGACAGAAGAATTATTGTGGATAAGCCCGACCTGAAGGGACGTGTGGAAATACTGAAGGTGCATGCAAAGGATGTAAAGATGGATGAAACCGTGGATTTGGATGCCATTGCTCTGGCAACCAGCGGTGCGGTAGGATCCGATTTGGCAAACATGATTAACGAGGCTGCTATCAATGCCGTAAAAGAAGGCAGAGAGTATGTAAGCCAGAAGGATTTGTTTGACGCTGTGGAGGTTGTTCTGGTCGGAAAAGAAAAGAAGGACCGCATCATGAGCAAGGAGGAGCGCAGAATTGTTTCCTATCATGAAGTAGGACATGCGCTGATCAGTGCTTTGCAGAAGAACTCGGAGCCTGTGCAGAAAATTACCATTGTGCCGCGTACCATGGGTGCTCTTGGGTATGTTATGCATGTGCCGGAGGAGGAAAAATATCTGAATACCGAGGCAGAACTGAGAGATATGCTGGTGAGCCTGGTGGGAGGCCGTGCTGCGGAGGAGGTTGTCTTTGATACCGTGACGACCGGTGCGGCAAATGATATTGAGAGGGCTACCGATATTGCGCGGAACATGGTGACCCGCTATGGCATGAGCAAAAAGTTTGGTCTGGTGGGGCTTGCGACTGTGGAGAGCCAGTATCTGGAAGGCAGAACAGAATTAAACTGCAGCGATAAGACTGCGGCGGAAATTGATGCGGAAGTGGTTGCAATCCTGAAGGAAAGCTATGATAAAGCACTGGAGATGCTCCGCGAAAACCGTGATGTCATGGATAAGTTGGCGGAATTCCTGATTGAGAAGGAAACCATCACCGGCAAGGAATTTATGGAAATCTACCGCAGGGAAAAAGGTATCCCGGAGCCGGAGGAGAAAAAGGATGAGAAGCCTGCGCCGGAAGCGACACCTGAAGAAGCGGGAAAGGTTTCCGTGGATGAAGCGGTTCCGGTGGTATTCCCTGAACCTGTAATTGTACCGGGTGAAAAGGCCGCAGAGGCTGAGGAGGTTTCCAGGGAGACAACGGAGGCCGGAACTGCTGAACAGACGCCGGAAGATGCAGAGGTTGAGCCGGAGCCGAAGGACACGGCGGACCAGAAAAAAGAGTCCGGGGATTCTGCGGAGCCGCCTGAGGGGAAACGGCCTGAGGAGAAACAACCTGAGGAGAGTCATCCCGTGGGAAGATTTTCTAACGGAAGGCTTGATTAATATGATACCGGCAAGGGAATTGGCATCCGGTCGGGCATATTATGAAAAATAGGATGGAAAGCATGCCAAAAACTCATGTGCAGCCGTCTTGACAAGGCGGTTGCACATATGTATAATGGTATACATATTGTACGTGATATGCGAACATTTATCTTTTATATAGAGATGCGTTGGACGATGAGGTTCAGAGCATCTTTTTTCTGCATCCGCCTGTTTAACACGGTGAAGCGGCAAAATAGCAACGTAAAAAAGAGATAGGAACAAATCGGAATCACGTAAAAATATTTTACTGAGAGGAGAATTTATTATGAAGAAAAGACTTTTGAGCCTGTTGCTGGTTCTTACCACCGCAGCAAGTCTGTGTGCGTGCGGCAGTACCGCAGATACAAGTGCAGATGCAGGTACCAGTGTGGCGACATCTTCGGAAAGCAGTTCCGCATCGGTGACAGAACCTGAACCGGAGGTGGAGTTAAGCTACGAGGAAGAATCCGCATTGATTTACGAAAATGCACTCGGTGAATTTTACGCAGCTTATCAGGAGGCGGATGCAGAGGAAGCAGTTTCCCGGCGTTATGCCCTGATGGCAGTTGCAGAGGCGAAGCTGATGGAGAGCGCGGTTATGCTCCCGTTATATACTGTGGGAGGCAGATATGCAATTTCCCGTGTGGCTCCGTATACATTTGATTATGTATTGTGGGGTTCCGATTACCAAAGATACCATCAGGCACTTGTATGCACGGAACTGCTTAAAACAGAAGACAGAGCCGAGATGAAGGAAAAGTGGGGTGAATTAAAGGGCACCGGTACCTATGAGGAATGGGCAAAAAGCTATCTTGCAGGCAAAGGATATACTTTGAAGGATACTTATACCCTGGTTTATACCGCAGACCCGACAACCTGGGACTGCCTTTCCAGTTCGCTTATGATAGACAGCTCAGGAGCGGTAAATACCTTTGACGGCCTGTTGGAATATGATGTGGAGGGTGTTTTGCAGCCGGCTCTTGCAGAAAGTTATACGATTTCCGAGGATGGCCTGACTTATACCTTTAAAATCCGTGAAGGCGTGAAGTGGGTGGACTCCCAGGGACGGGAAGTTGCGGATGTATGCGCGGACGACTTTGTGGCAGGTATGCAGCATATGCTGGATGCACAGGGTGGTCTGGAGTATCTGGTAGAAGGTGTTATTAAGAATGTGTCCCAATATATTGCCGGCGAGATTACGGATTTCTCTGAGGTTGGTGTAAGAGCTGTGGATGAGTATACTCTGGAATATACGCTGGAGGAGCCCTGCAGTTACTTCCTTACCATGCTCGGATACAGTATCTTTGCTCCCATGAGCAGAACTTTTTATGCTTCCCAGGGCGGTAAATTTGGTGCGGAATATGACACAACGGCAGCAGATTATACCTACGGAAAGAATCCGGACTGCATTGCATACTGTGGCCCTTATCTGGTTACAAATGCCACAGAGAAGAATACGATTGTATTCAAGCAAAATGAATCCTACTGGAATAAGGATAATATTAACATCAAGACCATTGTGTGGCTGTATGATGAAGGCAGTGATGTAACAAAGATATATAATGATGTGATTTCGGGAGTGGTTGACGGATGCTCACTCACTGCATCCACAATCGAACTGGCAAGAGAGGATAGTCTGTTTGACGAGTACAGCTATGTTTCTGCTACGGATGCAACCTCTTATATGGCATTTTATAATCTGAACCGTGGGAGCTTTGCAAATTACAATGATGCGACAGTAGCAGTGTCATCCCAGACGGAAGAGGATGCAGCAAGAATAAAGGCAGCAATGAACAACGTTCATTTCCGCCGCGCAATTTCCTTTGCCGTTGACAGAGGTTCCTACAATGCGCAGATGGTCGGTGAAGAATTAAAGAATTGTTCACTTAGAAACTCTTACACTCCGGCAAATTTCGTATCACTTGCGGAGGATGTAACGATTGATATCAACGGAACGGCTACTACCTTTGCCGCAGGTACCTTCTATGGAGAAATCATGCAGGCACAGATTGATGCAGATGGGGTTCCTATCAAGGTGTGGGATCCGGAGGCAGATGACGGAATCGGCTCCGGCGACGGTTATGACGGCTGGTATAATGTGGACAATGCGGTTGCGGAGTTGGAGATAGCTGTCGCAGAACTTGCGGCTGAAGATGTCGTTATCGATGAATCCAATCCAGTTGTTTTTGATGTACCATATCCTTCTGAGAGGGAAGTCAACACCAATAAGGTAAATGCTTATAAACAGTCAATCGAAAAGGCACTGGGAGGAAAGGTAATTGTCAACCTCGTTGATACGGGAAACCTTGACGGCTGGTATTGGGCAGGCTACTACACCGGCTACGGATACGAGAACAATTACGATATGTACGATTTGTCCGGCTGGGCACCTGACTATGGTGATCCTTCTTCCTACCTTGGCACTGTGCTGCCTGACTATGCAGGGTATATGACAAGATGCTTTGGTATTTACTAAGAGCAGAAAGACCGGCTTGCAGCGAAACGGTGTGATATAGAAAAGAGTGTTTGAAAAACCCGGAATTCCAGATAATTGGGATTCCGGGTTTTGGCGGTGTCTTTTTTTGTCCCTCAATTTTGTCCTTCGTCCCAGAATCCCCACAAGGGGAATTTTTTTTGCTAAGCTGTATTCGGAAAAAAAGCTTTGCGAAGCCGCCATTGGCGGTGGGAGGAGGGAGAAAAGTGAGTTTTACGCTGCAACCAAAGAAATACGGTATCAGGTATCTGTTGGGGCTTCCCTTTGCCTGTCAGCCCTTCTGTACGGTGTTTGTCATGGTGCAGAAGGCAGTTACGGGTATTGTGAATGTACTGTGGATATTGGTGGAGGCAGCCTTTATCGACCTGGCGCTGGAATGTGCCGCGGGGACAAAAACGCTGCGGGACGGAGTGCCGCTGTTGATTGCCATGCTGTTTATCATTTTCTGGAAGCGTATGGGTTATTCCTTCGGCAGACTGGCAAGCAGAAAGGTGGAGGTGGAAGCTGTTTATCAGATGAATGTTGAGACTGTTAAAAAGCGGGCGAGACTGCATTTTCGGTTGATTGAGGATGAGAAAGCCTGGGAGCTTTGCCGGCGGATGAGCGATAACATGAAGCGCAAAATCTGGCAGATGATACAGTTTTCCGGTAATCTGGTGGTGGCTGCCACCCGTATCGGCGGTACCTTTCTGATTATCTTTACGGAGAGCGTCTGGCTGGGAATTGCCATATTGGCGGCCTCCGTGCCGGTGGTGGCTTACTCTGTCCACAGCGGTAAGAGAAACTACAAGGCATACAAAGAGGCTTCTGTCTTTGCCAGAAGGGGAGAGTATCTGCAAAAGATTCTGACGGACAGGGAATCTGTAGATGAGAGGTCTTTGTTTGATTATACGGATTATGGAAACATGCAGTGGAATGACCAGCGCAGACAATATCAGAAGATTTCCATGAAAGCAAAGTATGCAAAAGAGGAGCGGAATGCCCTGACTTCCCTTCTGACAAATACGGTTTCCACGGTTATGGTGCTGTTTTTGGCTGTGGCACTGGCAAAGGGAAATCTGTCCATCGGCATTTTTATTGCCCTGTCAAAGGCAATCTATGATATGATACATTTAATGCACAACGAGATTGGCAGGTCGCTGACAGTTTTGGCGGAATATGCGGTTTATTTGCAGGATTTGACCACCTTTGCCAATCTGGAGGAGGCGGAGGGTACAAACGACCTGCCGGCGGAAAAAGCGCCTGCCTTTGAAACGCTGGAGTTCGAGAACGTAACCTTCCGTTATCCCGGCACGGAGAAAGAGATTCTCAAGGGAATGAGTTTAAAGCTGGAGAAGGGCCGGCATTACGCCTTTGTGGGAGAAAACGGCGCCGGAAAGACGACGCTTACCAAGCTGATGACCGGACTTTACGATAATTACGAGGGCAGGATTCTTTTAAACGGGAAAGAACTTCGGGAATACACCGCAGCAGAACGGAAGGCAGTGTTTTCCGGCGTCTATCAGGATTTTGCCCGCTATTATGACACGGTTGCCGACAATATTTTAATCGGAGATATCCGTCATATGGAAACAGCGGAAGCCCGGAGCCGCATGGAAGGGTATTTGAAGGAACTGGATGTTTACGAGGAATTAAGCAGCCTGCCGGAGGGATTGGATACACCTCTTGGAAAGCTGGAGGAGGGCAGTGTGGATTTGTCGGGCGGCCAGTGGCAGAGGGTTGCCATGGCGCGAAGTCTCATGAGCCCCGCGCCTGTTCAGCTGCTGGACGAGCCAACTGCGGCGCTTGACCCGGTCAGCGAGAGCAGGCTGTACGAGGAATTTGAGAAAATCAGCCACGGCAGGACTACGGTCTTTATCAGCCACCGTCTTGGTTCCACCAGACTTGCTGACAGGATTTTTGTGTTGGAGGACGGCAGAGTATCAGAGCAGGGAAGCCATTCGGAACTGATGGAGCACCGGGGACTCTATGCCAGAATGTATGACAGCCAGAGAAGCTGGTATGAGGAGGACAAGCAGAAAGGAGGGGAAGCGGTATGAGTAATTCGAAAAAAAGAAAACGATTTGGCTATTTCCGTGTGTTGAAAACCATGGCGGGAATTGCGTTTCGGAAAATGCCTTTTCTGACCTGCGTGAATATTTTAATTGTCCTTGTCAGTGAAGCAGCAGCTGCGGCAGCCGTGCTGTTTAAACAGAACCTTTTCGACAGGGCGGAGGCACTGACTGCGGGCGGAGCGGTGCAGCCGGTTTTTTTGGCAGGACTTGCCCTGGGGCTGTTCCTGATTGTACAGATGCTGTTACAGTCAGCGGACGAACTGGTTTTGCAAAAGTGTATGCTTCGCCTGCAGCAGGAGGCAGGAAGTGTCATGAACCGGAAGGCAGGCAGAATTGATCCCATCTGCTATGAGGACAGCCGGTTTCTGGACGATATTGAGAGAGCGGAGAGAGGTATGGAAGGCGCTGTAGATGTGTTCCTTCAAACTATCGGTTATCTGGGTGTTCTTGTGGGATATTTCGGGCTTATGGGCGCTTATCTTGCCAATCTGGAGCCGGGACTTCTTATCATGCTGTTTGTATCCTTTGTTCCTTATCTGATTGCCGGGGCGGTGCGGTACAGCCAGCACAAACAGGCAGCCTGGCAGTCTGCCCCCTACCGGCGGAAAGGGGACTACTACGGACGCTGCATTACAGATCGGGAGTATGCCAAGGAGACAAGGCTGCTGGGTGCCTACGGCTATTTCTTTCGCAAATTTGAGGAAAATATCCGCATGGTGCGGGAACTGGACTGGAAAGCAACAAAAAAATCAGAGGCGGTGGAGATTTTCCTGCGGTTTATTTCCATGACCGGCTATATTGGCATGATTGTGATGCTCTTTTATGATTTGCTGCAAGGAAAAGTGGGTATCGGTGCCTTTGCGGCAATCGCCTCCTCTCTGGATTATATGTCGGATCAACTGGACGTGATGTTCCGTTCCCGATTAACTGCAATCGTGGAGGATGCAGGTTCTGCAGAGAACTTTATCGCCTTTCTGGAACTGCCGGAGCGGGAAGGGGAGACGGTTTTTCCCAAGGGAAAAACCGTGGAATTTCAGGATGTGTGCTTTGCCTATCCCGATGCGGGACAGAATTCACTGGAGCATGTGAACCTGACCATTCAGGAGAACGAGACAATTGCCATTGTGGGCAGCAACGGCGCGGGAAAGAGCACCTTTGCCAGACTGCTGTTAGGGATTTATCGTCCCACCTCAGGGCATGTAAAGATAGATGGTGTGGATACAGCAAGGATAAACCCCAGAGACTCTGCGGGCAGTCTGTCTGCTGTGTTCCAGCGGTTTCAGAAATACAAGATGACGCTGCGGGACAATGTGATTTTAAGTGACAGCAGCAGACCTGTGGATGAAATCCGGGCAGAAGGTTCACTTGACAAGGCTGACCTGGATTGGAAAAGTGAATCCTTTCCGGATGGCATGGATACCATGCTTGCAAGAGAGTTTGGAGGGACGGATCTTTCGGGCGGTCAGTGGCAGAGGCTTGCCATTGCCAGAGGCTTCTACCGCAGGCATAACCTGATTGTGCTGGATGAACCCACAGCGGCAATCGACCCTCTGGAGGAGACGGCGGTCTACAAAAAGTTTGCGGAGCTGTCAAAAGACAAGACAGCGGTGATTATTACACACCGGCTGGGTTCCGCAAAAATAGCTGACAGAATTGTCGTTTTGGAAAAGGGAAAAATTGCGGAGATTGGAAAGCATGAAGAACTGATGGAAAAGAAAGGGCTGTACTATGAGATGTACACGGCCCAGGCGAAGTGGTATGCCTAGGAGGAGAAAATGCGGATTGCAGTCTGTGATGATGAAGCAGCCTGTCTCAATATGGCAGAGCAGTTGGTGCGGCGTGTGGCGCCGGAGTATTTTGAAGAACTGCAGATAGATGCCTGGCAGGATAATCTGAAGATGCTGAAGGAACACGAGCAAAATCCATATGACATTGCTGTCATGGATATTCAGATGGAGCCGATGGACGGCTTTCATGCGGCGGAGCGCCTAAGGGAGCCTGGACAGGAGTGCAGGCTGATTTTTCTCTCTTCCAAAGAGGAACTGGTGTTTCAAAGCTTTTCCTATGAACCGGTGTACTTTGTGAGAAAGGGCACCGCAGAGCGCATGGAAACGGAGCTTCGCCGTGCCTTTGCAAGAATCCGGGAGAAATATCACAGTCGCGTCTATCTGCATTTTACCGACAGGGACGGCATGGTGGAGAAGGTATCCGTGGTGGATATTGAGAGTGTCCAGAGCAATCGTAATTACCTCCTGTATACGACTCTGGAAGGGCGGGAACTGCGTATGAGAAAGACCATGGAGGAGGAAGAAGCGAACCTTAAGGCGTACGGCTTCCTGCGCATTCATCGGGCTTTCCTCGTGAATACAAAATATGTGTCTCAGGTGAAGCAGAACGGGACAAGTCTGAAAATGAAGTCCGGGGCGGTATTTGAGGTGGGGAGAAATTACCGGGAGGCCGTGCTGCGGTACTTTTTCGGAACTATTCGTAATCGGTAAATATCAGTCACGCAAATCCAAAAAGGGACTATATATTCATGTTTGCTTTCGAGCAAGAAGGGTATACGGAAGGAAATGATGTGGGAAAGGTACAGGTATTATCATGGGAGAAGTGCTGCAGCACCCGGAATGGGTCATGTTTCTTGTGTTGGAAAATCTGATACTGCTGAATCTGGTTGTGTGGTTCTTTTTCTTTCAGACAAGGAGAAATAAGGAGAACAAGCCGGATTATGAGATTCTGGAGATGCTGAACCAGTATTATGAGCAGAATATGTATGATGTGAAGCAACGCTACGATCAAATCAGCATGATAAAGCATGACATGAGGAATACGCTGCTGGTGGTGGAGAATCTGATCAGAGAGAAACGACTTACGGAGGCGGAGACCTTTTTATGTGAGCAGGTGGAGCGGATTGATTCCATTTATCAGATTGTCAAGACGGATAACAGCTTTGTGAATGCCATACTGAATCAGAAGCTTTCGGAGGCCAGGGACAAGGGCATTGAGGTACGCTGTGCTGTGCTGACCTCCTTTCAGGGGATTGAGAACCGTGATCTATGCAGTTTGTTCGGTAATCTGCTGGATAATGCCATAGAAGCTAACGAGGGGATAAAGGGCAGCCGCTATCTGGAACTGGTTCTGGAGGGAGACAGGGAGGAATTGGAAATTATCTGCCGCAACAGTACGGAGAACGAGGTGGTTGTGACGGGGAACCGTCTTCCCCGGACGAAAAAGGACAGGCGCTGGCATGGTTACGGAACCCGGATTATGCGGGAAATTGCGGAAAAATATCAGGGAGAACTGGTTTACCGGACGGAGGAGAAGGAGCTGGAGGCTACCGTAAGGCTGAAACGCAAAGAAAATGGGGAAATACAGGAATAAGATTGAAACAAAATTCACATTGGAAAAAAAGACATATGACTGGACTTATCTTTTCCGCCTGCCATACGAGTGTGCGCCCTTTGAGACAGTGAGTGTCTATGTGCAGAAGCTACTGGTGGGTGTTGCCTGCGTGCTTGCAATTGTGGTGGAGGCGGGACTGATTGATACCTTTTTTGCCATATATCGGGGGCAGGGGAATGTGGGGAAGGCATATGGGTACCTGTTTGCGCTGCTTGCGCTGATTGTATGCAAGCGGATGGGTTATGCTGCCGGAAGAAGATGGAGCAAGAGATGTCAGAATCGGGTCAACTATCAGCTGCGGCGGGAGATTATGAAAAAATGCGGACGGGTGTCCTTCCGATTATTGGAGGACAGAACCTTTCAGGAACTGAAGGCATATATTGAGATGCAGCTTCTGGACAGGTCGATTATCTGGCACTCCATACAGTATCTGGGCAATTTTCTCCAGGGCTGCCTGAGAATTCTTGGAGTTTATTTGATTGTCTGCACGAAAAATCTCCCGCTTGGACTTCTTCTGCTGGGAGTTACCGTGCCGATTCTGTATTTTTATGCCCGGAGTGCCAGAGAAACGGAGAAGGCCTGGTCGCAACAGGGAAACTCTTTGCGTCAGGAGGCATATCTGAGGGGTGTACTTTGCGGCAGAGATAATCTTCAGGAAAGAACCCTGTTTTCCTATACGGATTATCTGGATGAGCAGTGGAGAATCCGGAAGGAACTGGCATCCGGGGAGGAATTAAGGAACAGAGGCAGAAATCAGTCCGATGCAGCGGGAGAGGAGACCATGTTTTATCTGGTGCTTCTGCTTGCGGTGCTTTTTTTGATTAGTATGCTTGCAAAGGGGAGCTTAAGTCTGGGACTTTTTATCGCGCTGGTCATCGGGCTTTACGAGGTCATCAACCAGACGGCTCACGGTATTAATAAAAATTTACTCCAGACAGAATGGGGCATTTTGTTTTTGCAGAAGCTGACAGCATTTGCCAATTTACCGGAGAAGGAAGGAATGCAGGAGGAGCCGTCAGAGAAGGGAGAGCCCTTTGAAAGTCTGGTGTTTTCTCACGTGTCCTTTCGTTATCCCGGAACGGCAAGATATGTACTGCGGGATTTGAGCTTTGAGATGGAGAAAGGCAGACGCTATGCATTTGTGGGAGTCAACGGCTCCGGCAAAACCACTATCGCCAAGCTGCTGACAGGGCTTTATGATAATTATGAAGGAAGTATCCTGCTCAATGGAAAAGAATTGAAGGAATACGCCCAGGGAGAAATAAAGGGTATGTTCGGAGCTATTTATCAGGATTCCGCGAGATACGAGGAAACGCTGGCAGATAATATTCTTCTGGGGGATATACGGAGTATGGAGGCGGCATCCTGCGCTGTGAGGGAGGAAATGGCGGACTGTGCTGCACGGGCGGGATTGGAGGAAATGGTGCAGACGCTGCCTTTGGGTTATGATACACTGTTGGGAAGTCTGACAGAGGAGAGCGTGAACCTGTCCGACGGGCTGTGGCAGAGGGTTTTCATGGCGAGGCTTTTGCGGAACCCCGCCCCTGTGTGGATTGTGGACGAGCCGGCAGCGGCACTTGATCCGGTCAGCGAGAGCAGGCTTTACGAGCAGTTTGCAGAGCTCAGCAGAGGGAGAACAACCCTTTCCATCAGCCACAGGCTTGGTTCCGTCAAGTCTGCGGACTGTATTTTTGTCCTGCAGGACGGTGGGATTCTGGAGCAGGGAACCCATGAAGAACTGATGAATCACAGGGCTCTTTATGCAGAGATGTTTGAAAATCAGAAAGCATGGTATGGATGAAGCAAAAAGATCTTTTCCCGGATTGGAGAAGGTCTTTTTTATATTTGGCATAATTTTCCAAAAATAATCATTAGGTACCTTGACAAAACCACAAAAGACATTTATAAATATAAAGGTACCTAAATATTTTGAGGAGAAGACAATATGAAAGAGTGTAGAGAGAAAAAAACAAGAGGGGCGCAGCGTGCGGCACATTATCATGCTGCAGATATCAACGACAGAATTATCATCAATATACGGGATCTGAATCATATTATGCACTTTCTGTATGAGGGGAAAGCAAGTCAAAACAGGATTCTGATTATTATGCATGAAGTGAAATGCATTACGCAGCGGGAACTGACGGAGCGTCTGGGAATACAGCCGGGTTCTGCCAGTGAAGTGCTCGCAAAGCTGGAAAATGCGGAACTAATCACACGGATGCCCAGTGAAACGGATCGCAGAACGACGAATATTACACTGACCCAAAAAGGAGAACAGCTGGCTCTTGCGGCACTGGAGCAGCGCAATCGGCGGCATATGGAAATGTTCTCCTGTCTTGCAGACGATGAGAAAACGGAACTGCTTGCTCTGCTTGAAAAAATCAATGAAGACTGGAGCCACCGTTATCAGGAGCCGGACGGGTGCGGACATAAGCCGCCGCATCATGGTAAACATTGTTGAGAAATGGGGGAATGAATCCATGTGGAAATATGTAAAACGCTATCTGCATTTTGCGGTGCTCGCCGCAATCTTTATGGTTGGCGAAGTGATGATGGACCTGATTCAGCCGGGAATCATGAGCAGGATTGTGGATGAAGGAGTATTGGGACTGGAAAATGGCGGTGTCGGCAATCTGCATTTGATTTGGACGCTGGGGCTGCAAATGGTCGGCCTTGTTTTATTTGGCGGATTATGCGGTTCGTTGAATAATGTATTTGTACATCTGTCGGGACAAAATATCGGCAATGAAATACGGAAGGACTGCTTCCGCAACATTATGACCTTTTCCTTTCAGCAGCTTGACAGATTTGGTACCGGCTCCCTTGTGACACGGGTTACGAACGATATTACCCAGGTACAGAATTTTGTTTCCCAGTTTGTGCGGGGCATGATCAGAACCTCCCTCTTAATGTTTGGCAGTATGTTTTTTATGTTTCGCCTGAACCGGAGCTTCGGAATCATTGTATTGTGCGCCTTTCCGTTTATCGTGGGCTGTCTGGCCTTATGTCTTTCGAAGGCGAACCCGCTGTTTTCCAGGCTGCAGGCACAGCTGGATGCCATCAACGCAATCATGCAGGAGGATGTATCCGGTATTCGTATCATCAAGGCCTGTGTAAGGGAGATATACGAGAAGCAGCGTTTCGGAAAGGCTAATGATGAACTGATTAAGACACAGCTTACGGTGCTGGTGATTTTTGCGTTTATGAATCCTGTCATCAACGCACTGATGTACATTGTGGTTGCCGTCATCCTTCTGGTTGGTTCTTACCAGGTTGGCAGCGGTGGAACCACGCCGGGTACCATCATGGCAGCAATAACCTATACCACGCAGCTACTCAACGGTATTCTGATGCTTGTCATGTTATTCCAGAATATATCCAGAGGGCTTGCTTCGTGGAAGCGTGTCAAGGAGGTGCTGCACAGCGAGCCGGAACTGAAGGACGGCAGCTTTGACGGAAGCACCACACAGCGAGGCGAAATCGAATTCCGCGATGTTTCGTTTGCCTATCCCGGCAGCAGCCAGATTGTACTTAACCATATCAATCTGACGGTACATCAGGGCGAAACAGTTGCGATTATGGGTGCAACCGGCTGCGGCAAGACTACGCTGGTGGGACTGATTCCCCGTTTCTATGATGTCACATCCGGTGCTGTTTTGGTGGATGGCGTGGATGTGCGGGAGTACAGGCAGAACGCCCTGCGGGAAAAAATAGCTGTCACCCTGCAAAAAAGTGAGTTGTTCACGGAAACGATTCAGGAAAATATTTCCTGGGGAGCACCGGGCGCGAGTGAGAAGAAAATCCGGGCTGCTGCCGCCATCGCACAGGCCGATGACTTTATTTCTTCATCTCCCGAAGGCTATCAGACAGCTGTTGCCGAGCGTGGTATGAGCTTATCAGGCGGTCAGAAGCAGAGACTCTCCATCGCGAGGTCAATCGTGAAGGCTGCTGAAATTCTGATTTTTGATGACTCTACCAGTGCCCTTGACCTGAAGACGGAGGCAAATTTGTATCAGGCTTTACAGGAGGCAAGCCCCGAGAGCACAAAAATTATCATTGCCCAGAGAATTGCCTCGGTGCGCAGAGCAGACCGGATCGTCGTTCTGAATAATGGAAGTATTGAAGCCTGCGGGTCCCATGAGGAGCTGATGAAGAACTGTATAACCTATAAGGATATTTATGATTCTCAGATGGGAGAGGAGGGTGAGAACGATGGTCGATAAAAAGCTGGAAGAGAGGAATATTCCGGGTATGAACCGTCATGCCCGGTTTGTAGAGGCGGAACATGCCGAGAACGTAGGCGCCACACTGGGGCGTATTATGAAATACTTTTCTCATGAGAAGACAATGGTTATTTTGATGTTTGCCGTGGTTTTGTTTGGCACTCTTTGCGGTGTTTATGCTCCCAGCCTGCAAAGTAAGGCGATTGATATAATTGCGGGTGCAAGGACAGGCTGGTTTGCGGGGACGTTGCTGTTTATGCTGGCTGTCTATCTGCTTTACAGCGTAAGCCAGCTGCTGCAGGGACTGTTCAGTGCAAAGCTGAGCCAGAGCATTGTAAAGCGCATGCGCGAGGAACTGTTCGGAAAGATTGTAGATTTGCCTGTCCGTTATCTGGATACCCATTCGCACGGCGACGTTATGAGCCGTATGACCAATGACATTGAGAATATCTCCACAACCGTTTCTCAGTCATTGCCTTCCCTGTTTTCGGGCATTCTGACAATCATCGGGACAGTGATTGTCATGCTGTTATACTGCTGGCAGCTTGCCCTGCTCAGTCTTGCAACCGTGCTTCTGACATTGTTGGCTACGAAGGTTCTTTCGAAGAAAGTGCGCAAGTTCTCGCGCAGGCGGCAGACGCTCCTGGGGCAGTTAAACGGCACGGTGGAAGAAATGGTGTCCGGGTACCGCACAGTGGTTGCATTCAACCATCAGGGTATCACGACAGAGGATTTCTGTGATACCTCCGATTCTCTTACAAAGGCCGGAATCAAAACAGATATTTTCAGCGGTGTCATGGGACCGATTATGAACTGTATCGGCAACATCGGATTTGTGATTATTGCAGCTTTTGGCGGATACTTTTCCGTACACGGACTGATTTCGGTGGGCGTTATTTCCGCCTTTATTGTTTATGCCAAGCAGTTCAGCCGCCCAATCAACGAGATTGCGCAGATTTACGGGCAGCTGCAGACTGCCATCGCGGGTGCGGAGCGTGTCTTTATTGTGCTGGATGAGGTGAATGAGGATAAATCCGGGGAACCGCTGGTACAGGAAGAGAACGCTGCTGTGACCTTTCGGAATGTGAATTTTTCCTATATTCCCGAGCATCCGATTATTCGGGACTTTACACTGACAGTGCCCTCCGGGAAAAAGGTTGCGCTTGTCGGGGCAACCGGCAGCGGAAAGACGACGATTGTCAATCTGCTGATGCGGTTCTACGATATCGACAGTGGAGAAATCCGAATCAACAGTCAGGATATCAGGGAGGTTTCGCGGGACAACCTGCGGAAGGATGTGGCGATTGTTCTGCAGGATACAGTTTTATTTTCTAATACGGTGCGGAATAATTTGAAGTACGGCAATGAAAACGCCACCGATGCGCAACTGGAGAAGGCCGCGGAGATGAGCCGCTGTAAGGAAATGATTCAAATGCTGCCGCAGGGATATGACACAGTGTTGACCGGTGCCGGTGAAAATATCAGTCAGGGACAGAGGCAGCTGCTGGCCATCGCGCGCGCGTTTGTCGCCGACCCCAAAATACTGATTCTGGATGAGGCAACCTCCAACGTGGATACCCGCACGGAGAAGGCGATACAGGATGCCATGCAGCTGGTTATGCAAAACCGTACAAGCATTGTAATTGCACATCGTCTGTCTACCATTCGCGATTCCGACATCATTGTCGTTATGGATCACGGCGAGATTGTGGAAAGCGGCAGCCACGACGAACTGCTCGCACAGAAGGGCAAGTACTATGAGCTGTACATGACGCAGTATGCAGGATTTGCGACCTGATGTCATTTTAGATTTAGTGGAAAAAGAGTTGCATCTGTGGTAAATTAAGTAAAGTAAAGCTAAGACACGGCATATATGTGTAAGGAAACTTTATAAAAGCGAAGTGATATAAGGCCGGAAAGGCAGCAGAAGGAGGAACAGGATAATGCCATTTATTGATTCAAAGATAACAGTACCGGTAACAGAGGATAAGAAAGAGCGCGTGAAAGCAAAGCTGGGACAGGCTGTAAGGCTGCTGAATAAGTCGGAGACATACCTTATGGTAGGGTTTGAGGACAACTACAGTCTCTACATGGGAGGCAAAAAGCTGGAAAAAGGAGCCTACGTTTCAGTCAGCCTTTTTGGCAGTGCATCCTCTGCAGCATATGAGAAGATGACAGGTGAGATTTGCGGGATTTTGTCAGAAGAACTTGGAATTCCGGGAAATGCAGTATATGTCACCTACCATGGTGTGAACGATTGGGGTTGGAACGGGAGCAATTTCTGATTTTCAGCAGTTCCGATGGAAAAATCCGGTTTTGACCTTCCCATTGACAAAAAACGACACCGTATCGTATGATAAGTAAGTGCTATTTAACGATTTATAGTCATAAAGTGAATAGAGTCTGAAAATGAGGGAGGACAAAAGAGATGGTTTGCGAGAACTGCGGAAAGGAAGTGCCGGAAGGCGATAAGTTTTGTACGCAGTGCGGCTGGAAAGTGCCCGTGGAAGAGGCAAAGACCGAGGAGCCTGCAGCTGAAGAAGTGAAAGCCGAGGAGCCCCAGGCAGAAGAAACAAAGACCGAGGAGCCTGTAGCTGAAGAAGTGAAAGCCGAGGAGCCCCAGGCAGAAGAAACAAAGATTGAAGAGGCTGCAGCTGAAGAAGTGAAAGCCGAGGAACCCCAGGCAGAAGAAGCAAAGACCGGGGAGCTGCCTCCTTCTCCAACTAACCCGCCCGAACCGGAAAAGAAGAAGTTCAATAAAAAAATAGCAATTATCATCGGCAGCGCAGCTGCACTGATGCTTGTCCTGATTGTGGCAAACTGGGCTACGTTGACAAATACGATGAAGAGAACCTTTTCTTCACCTGAGAAGTATTATCAGTGGGTGGAGAAAAATACCGTGAAAGATGCGGCAGCTTCGGCAGCCAGCATTTACAGTTCCTATCTGCTGGAGACATTAAAGGTTTACGATACCGGAAGCAGTGCAGAGCTCACTCTGGAACTGGGGGAGGCAGGTCAGGATATGCTGAGCCTTGCCGGGCTGGCAGGCATGGATTTGTCGTGGTTTGAAAGTGCCACCATCTCTTATGAGGGTTATTCCAAAGACAATGTAGTGCAGAATTCTATTGGCCTGGGACTTGGCAGAGATAAGCTGCTGACACTGGATTCTATTATCGATATAGAGGGAGAGAATGCTTATCTGGCAATTCCCGAACTCTCCAAGAGTTATATCGGTGTGGAAATGGATGACTTGTCCGATTACAGTTACTACCTGGACGACAGTAGTGACGGCGTAGAGTACATGGATGTTCTGAAGACCATCTGTGAGAGGCTGCCCGAGGAGAAGCAGGTGCAGAAGCTGCTTGCCAAGTATTTCGATATTGCTCTTGGATGTGTCGAAGATGTAGAGATGAAGAAGGGAAAGACGCTGAGAGCGGAGGGTATTACCCAGACCTGTACTGAGTTGGAGGTTACCATCGATGCAGATACCGTGGAGGATGTACTGAAGGCGGTTCTGGAGGAGATGGAGGACGACGGGGATATCAAGGAAATCATTATCAGGCTGTGCGACGAACTGGCAAAACAGGATATGGACGGACTTGAAGATATTGACAGCGAGGAAGTCTATGAGGCATTCCGGGATGCCTGTAAGGAAGCGCGCAAGGATGCAAAATATGCCGTGGATTCTGACATGGAGCTGGTTATGACACTGTATGTGGACAAAAAAGGCAATGTCAGAGGCAGAACCGTCGAGTATGATGATGGATGGGATTCCTTTAAGCTGGAGGTGGCCAATCCCCATAAAGGAAGTAAGTTTGGCTACAAGGCTTCTGCCGACGTTGACGGACAGGAGTTTGCTGTGACAGGAAGCGGAAAGGATTCAAACGGAACAATTAACGGTGACTTTTCCGTGAAGTATAACGGAGCGGGAATTGTAGATATCACTGCAAAGAAGTTTGATACGGATTCATTGAAGAAGGGCTGTCTGAACGGTGAATTTACCGTAAAGGCATCCTCCGGTATCAGCCGTGCGCTCGGCATGGCGTCGACTGCTTCTTTCCTGAGTGATATGGTGCTTTCCATTGATGTATCTATGAGCAGCAGCTCCAATAAGCTGATTGTCAGCCTGACAGAGGATGGTGACAACTGGGGAAGTGTAACGCTTGCGGCAAGCAGAAAATCCGGTAAAAGGGCGTCTGTTCCGTCCGAAAAGAAGACCATTTTTGTAGAGGATGAGGATGACTTTGAGGATTACTGGGATACCATCGAATGGGACAGCTTTTTGAAGAAGCTTGATAAGACAGCCCTGCCCTCCGATGTTGTGGATTACGTGGAGGATATTGCGGATATGGATGCTGATGAGGTCATGGAAGAGCTGGAATATCTCATGTGGGATTTGATGTATTATATGTATTGATATGATGGAAATTATTCGGGTTCAGAAAAATTACAAGAACAAGATAGTCTTAAAAGATATTAATCTGACTGTGCAGGAGGGAAGCTGTGTGGGGATTCTTGGCGGCAACGGCAGCGGGAAGTCCACTCTGCTTTCCATTCTGGCAGGAGTACAGAAAGCAGACAGCGGTTCCTTCCTTTGGGAGGGAGCCGATTTGTTTTACAATGAAAGCCTGCGCACGCAGATTTTGGGCTATGTTCCTCAGGGGAATCCGCTTATGGAAGAGCTTACGGCATGGGACAATCTGCGGCTGTGGTACGGGAAGAAGGACCTGCAGAGACAGCTGGAAGAGGGTGTTCTTGCCATGCTTGGCATCCCCGATTTTATCAGAGTGCCTGTGCGAAGGATGTCGGGTGGGATGAAAAAGCGGCTTTCTATTGGGTGTGCTGTGGCAAACCGGCCCAGACTGCTCCTTCTTGATGAACCCTCTGCTGCTCTGGATTTCATCTGCAAGGAACGCATCGGAAATTATCTGAGAGATTTTAAGGCACAGGGAGGAACGATTCTGCTTGCCACTCATGATGTACAGGAGCTTTCTCTGTGCGACGCATGGTATATTTTGAGAGACGGTGTTCTGGTGCCGTATGTGTATGATGGAGATGTGCATCATCTCGTAGGAAAGCTTTAGAGGTATCACATGGAGAAATTCGGAGTCTATTTTCTGGCGCAGCTGAAAAGAATTCGGAAAGCATTTCCTTCTATTATTACCATGACATTACTGCTTACCGGCTGTATGGCGCTTCTTGCGTCCTCTCTTCAACAGGCAGATGCCGCTTCGGAAAAAAAACAGAAGGTAAAAATCGGGCTGGCGGGGGATACGGCGAACAGTTATCTCGGCTTTGGCATGATGGCGCTGCAAAGACTGGACTCCTCCAGGTTTGCCATTGAGTTTATAGAAATGACGGAGGAAGAGGCAAAGAAAGAGCTGGAAGCGGGAGAAATTTCCGGCTATGCCGTTATCCCGGAGGGATTTGTGGAAGCTCTCGACAGAGGAGAGAATGTCCGGATTACTTATGCTACCGCGAATGACACAGCCGGAATTGGAGCCATTATCATGAATGAACTGGTGACTGTGATATCGGATGTGGTGGTGGAGTCACAGAATGCCATTTACGGAACATGGAGGCTGTTGGCACAACAAAATACAGAGGGAGATTACGGAAAAATCACAGATCAGCTGTATCTGCGTTTTGTGGAAATGTTTCTGAACAGAACGGTTTTTTACCGGGTGGTTTTGCTTGGAATAGCTGACAACCTTTCTATGATAAGCTATTATTTTGTGGGAATTATGATTCTTTTCATGCTGCTTTGGGGAATTACCGGCAGTACCTTGTTTGTAAAGCGGGATGTGTCATTGTCAAAGCTTCTGAAGGCAGGAGGGCAGAGTGTGGTCAGTCAGATGGCAGCAGAGTATCTTGCCTATTTTACGTTGATGACCGTAAATATGTTCCTGATGATTCTTCCTGTGGAGGTCATTTGTTACCTGACGGGAATACAGGTGCCGGAGTGGGAGGCGGCACCTGTCAGGGGAATTTTTCTGTTTTTGGTGAAGATGCTTCCTGTGGCAGCACTGCTTGCAGGACTACAGTTTTTCCTCTATGAACTGATTTCTGATATGATCAGCGGTATTTTGCTGCAGTTCCTTGTAGGAATCAGTCTGGCTTATTTGTCAGGCTGTATCTTTCCGGTTTCTTTCTTTCCGGAGAGTGTACAGAGGCTTGTGCCTTTGCTTCCCTCGGGGGCAGCACTGCAATATGGGACAAAATGTATGCAGGGGCTTTTTCCGGTGAAAGAAATGGGAATCATAATATTGTATCTTCTGTTGTTCCTTGGATTGGCAGTGATGGTCAGGGAACGGAGGATAAGAGAATGAGAAAGATAAAACATGGCATTCTTTATTACATCCTGCTCAGCAAACGCTTTTTTAAGAAGCTCAGTTTTCTCATGCTGCTCTGCGCCGTCCCTGTTCTGGTTTTTTGCCTGAAGGATGTCTCCGGGCAGGAGAGCGGCATGCTGCATGTGGTGCTTTGTTTGGAGGATGCGGAGGATGAGACCGCAAGAAGGCTTGCGGATGGACTGATGTCCGAGGACAGTGTATTGCATTATAGTCTGGTGGATGAGAAAGAAACAGCAAAAAACATGGTTCGGGCAGGAGAGGCAGATGCGGCATGGATATTTTGCAGTGACTTTCAGGCAAAAATAAGGAAATTGACTGAAAGAGAGATGGAGGGGGAGGCACCGGTTCTTGTAATAGAACAGGAGGACAATGTAGCACTACAGCTGGCGCGAATCAAGATGTTTGGTGCGCTCTATTCAGACTTATCTTTTTCCCTGTATGAAAATTTTGCATATGACGACCTTGCGCTTAGCGGGGAGGTTTCAGAGGAAGAACTGAGAACTCTCTATGATATGACAAATGTGGAGGGAAATCTGTTTCATCTGGCTTATCTGGAGACAGATGGGGGCACAGTGGCGCAGAAGCAGAATTATATGATGGCGCCGCTTCGTGGAATGCTTGCGCTTTTACTGATTCTCTGCGGTTTTGAGGCCGATATGTTTTTTATGCAGGATGAAGAAAAGGGGGTGCTGGACGGAACGCCCTTGAGGAGCAGGAAAAAAAGAGTTTATGTATATCAGCTTGCGGCTATGGTCCCTACGGCTGTGGCTGCGCTGGCTGCCCTGTATCTGGCAGGAGATTTCTCGAATGCGGGAGAAGAATTGCTTTTCATGGTGCTTTATCTTCTGGACTGTATGGTGTTTTGTAATGGTATCAGGAGAATTTTGGGGTCAGCCCAGTGGATGGGTACCTGTATTCCGGTGCTGATGCTGGGAATGTTCGTGTTGTGCCCTGTCTTTTTTAACCTGAAGAGCTTCCGGGCGATACAATATCTTCTGCCTCCGTTTTATTATCTGAACGCAGTGCGCACGAGTGGCTGGACAGGAGGTATGCTGTGCTACGGAATCATAGGAGCGGCAGTGAATTTTTTAGCAGGGAAAGTGAAAGCCCGATAGAGGAAAAGGGAGTATAAGATAGAGATGGGAAGAACAGGAAATGCTGTGGCGGGAGTGCTGTTGCTTGCACTTCTGCTGACGGGATGTGGAAGCAAGGCGATATCTGATGATGGAACACCTTCTTCTGAGGATGAAATTAAAATGACAGTGGTGTCGGAAGAAGTGCCGGAACCGACAGAAATACCGCAGTCGACAGAACTGCCGGAGAAAGAGGCAACGCCTGCACCTGCGGAGACGCCTGCGGCCACGGAAGTACCCATACCTGTGGAGACGTTTATGCCTGCGGAGACGCCGCCTGTGCCGGTGGCAGAGCCGGACGAAGCTTCAAAAGTGAGCCGTGAGTCCACCGGATATCTCGTGGTCATTGATGCGGGGCATCAGCGGAAAGGGAACAGTGAGAAGGAACCCGTAGGGCCGGGAGCTTCGGAGACAAAAGCTAAGGTCACCGGCGGAACCAGCGGGGCAACAAGCGGCCTTGCGGAGTATGAGTTGACCCTGATGGTTGCGGAGAAGCTGGAGGCGGAGCTGACGGAGAGAGGCTATGAGGTTATTATGGTACGAACTTCTCACGATGTGGATATCAGCAACAGTGAGAGAGCGAAGGTGGCAAATGACGCGGGTGCGGATGCCTTTGTCCGAATCCATGCCAACGGTTCTGAAAACACTTCCGTTCACGGTGCAATGACAATCTGCCAGACGGCGGGAAATCCTTATAACGGGGACTTATATCAGCAGAGCAGGGATTTATCCGACAATGTGCTGGACAGTCTTGTGGATGCCACCGGGTGTAAGAAGCAATATGTCTGGGAGACAGATACCATGAGCGGTATCAACTGGTGCAGCGTCCCTGTGACTATTGTGGAAATGGGCTATATGACGAATCCTGAGGAGGATGCCCTGATGGCAACGGAGGAGTATCAGGGAAAAATAGCAGAGGGAATTGCCAATGGAATTGACAAATTCCTTGGATTGTCGGAATAGAATGGTACTTTAATTAGAATTTGTAAGAGGAAGCAGATGTTCAATTTTGAAGAAGAGCTAAAAAGGCTCCCCAAGGAGCCGGGAGTTTATATTATGAGAGATGACAAGGATGTCATTTTGTATGTGGGAAAGGCGGTTAACCTGCATAATCGGGTGCGCTCTTATTTCCGGGAGAATATCGGCAGAGGGCCTGCCATTGATAAAATGGTGACGCTGATTGCACGGTTCGAATACATTGTCACTGATTCTGAGCTGGAGGCTCTGGTGCTGGAGAATAATTTAATTAAGGAAAATTCTCCCAAGTATAATACCCTGCTGAAGGACGATAAGACATACCCCTATATCAAGGTGACATTGGGGGAGGATTATCCCCGCATTCTGTTTTCCCGTACCATGAAAAAGGACAAGTCAAAGTACTTCGGGCCCTATACCAGTGCGGCGGCGGTCAAGGATACCATTGAACTTTTAAATAAGCTCTATCATCTGAGAACCTGCAACCGAAATCTGCCCAGAGACATCGGTCTGGAACGTCCCTGCCTGAACTATCACATTAAACAGTGTCTGGCGCCCTGTCAGGGTTATATCGATAAGGAAGCGTATCGGGAACAGGTAAATCAGGCACTGGAGTTCCTGAACGGAAACTATAATATGATACTCAAGGAACTGGAAGCCAAGATGAAAGCGGCATCAGACGCGCTTGACTTTGAAGCGGCAGCCGGTTACCGGGATCTGTACAATAGTGTGAAGCAGGTTTCCCAGAAGCAGAAGATTACCGACAGTGTTGGGGAAGACAAGGATATTATTGCGTTGTATCAGGATGAGGCGGAAGCCGTGGTACAGGTGTTCTTTGTGAGAGACGGAAAGCTCATCGGGCGTGAGCATTACTACATGACACATGTGTCGGAAAGAAATAAGCCGGAAATTCTGGAGAATTTTGTGAAACAGTTCTATGCGGGAACCCCTTTTATTCCCAGAGAACTGATGCTGCAATATGAGATTGAGGACAAAGAGCTGATTGAAAAATGGCTCTCTGACCGCAAGGGCAGCAGAGTTTATATCAGGGTGCCGAAAATCGGCTCAAAGGAGAAGCTGGTGGAGCTGGCGGCGCAGAACGCCAGACATATTCTGGAGCAGGACAGAGAAAGGCTGAAACGTGAGGAGGGCAGAACCATCGGCGCGGTGAAGGAGATTGCAGAGATTCTCGGTCTGGAGCGTATTGAACGCATGGAGGCCTTCGATATCTCAAATATCAACGGCTTTGAAAATGTAGGCTCCATGATTGTATTCGAAAAGGGAAAGCCCAAGCCCAGTGATTATCGCAAATTCCGTATTAAGACCGTATCTGGCCCCGACGATTACGCCTGTATGAGGGAGGTGCTGACAAGGCGCTTCACCCATGGCATGGAGGAGCGGGAGGAGCTGGCGGAAAAAGATATGGACAGAGAGTACGGCAGCTTCACCAGATTCCCCGATTTGCTCATGATGGACGGCGGCAGAGGTCAGGTTAATATCGCCCTGTCGGTGCTAAATGAGCTTCACATCAATATCCCCGTGTGTGGCATGGTGAAGGATGACAACCACAGAACGAGGGGACTGTATTTCAACAATGTAGAGCTGCCGATTGACACGCATTCCGAGGGTTTTAAGCTGATTACGAGGGTGCAGGACGAGGCGCACCGCTTCGCCATAGAGTATCATCGTTCTCTGCGCAGCAAGGCCCAGGTGAAATCTGTTCTGGACGATATTCCGGGGGTAGGGCCCACCAGAAGAAAGGCGTTGATGCGCCACTTCAAGTCCATCGAAGAGATTAAGTCGGCATCGGTGGAGGAGCTGTTGGAAATCCCGGAACTGAACAGAAGAGCGGCGGAGGATATCTACTCTTTCTTCCGCAAAGAGTAGCAGTTCAGCCCTCAATTCGCTTTTTGTGCAAGCACCCACGCATTTCTGTTTATTCTTGCTTGGCTGAACTGTTACGATAAAAAAGAGGAGAGTTCTTCTTCACATTGAGTTTTTGGTGTGATACAATGAGCGTATAAGCGACGAATGCAGTCCATCCGCCGAAAACGCGGGGCCTGCCTGCAGGCAAAAGCGATTTCGGCGAGTGGACTATGTGAGTGCAACGGACATCGAGAAAACAAAGTTTTCGAGATGAGCTGAGCGTTCGCCACGCAAAAACGGAAAGTGCCGGAGAAATCAAAACCGCACAGAAATGAGGAAAACATGGAATATGTTGCTTTGACCCGTCTGATTGAAAAAATGAAACTGGATAATCTGACCCCCGAGCTGGAGGTAAAGGGAATTAAAATCACACAGCCGGACATTAACCGTCCTGCGCTGCAGATGACAGGATTCTTCGAACACTTTGACGCTACCCGTCTGCAGGTCATTGGTTTTGTGGAATATACCTATATGGAAGGCTTAAGCGACGAGCGCAAGCGGGAGATTTACGATGAACTGATGGAGTATGATATTCCCGCTTTCGTCTTCTGCCGGGAGCTGAAGCCGGATCCGCTTTTCAAAGCGGCGGCAATCGCACACAAGATTCCTCTGCTTTCCACCAGAAAATCTACCTCCGGGTTCATGGCTGAAGCTATCAGATGGCTGAATGTAAAGCTGGCACCCTGTATTTCCGTGCATGGCGTGTTGGTGGATGTCTATGGCGAGGGCGTTCTGATTACAGGCGAGAGCGGTATCGGTAAGTCGGAGGCTGCTTTGGAGCTGATTAAGCGTGGACATCGTCTGGTTACGGATGACGTGGTTGAATTGAGAAAGGTCAGCGATGATACGCTGATTGGTTCCGCACCCGATGTGACAAAGCATCTCATCGAGCTGCGCGGTATTGGTATTGTGGATGTAAAGGCATTGTATGGTGCATGTTCGGTAAAGGATACTGCCAATATTGATCTTGTAATTCGTCTCGAGGACTGGGACAAGGATAAGGAGTACGACAGGCTGGGTCTGGAGGAGACCTACACGGAGTATCTGGGCAACAAAATCGTGTGCCACAATATTCCCATTCGTCCCGGCCGTAACCTGGCAATTATCTGTGAGTCCGCCGCAGTAAACCATCGTCAGAAAAAGATGGGTTATAACGCGGCACAGGAGCTTTATACACGTGTGCAGAACTCTCTTGCCAAAAAGCGGGATGAAGACGAAGAATAAAAAGATATGAGATGGGAGCTTGAGGGAAAAGTATGAGTAAATATGCGTTTGGTGTGGATATTGGAGGGACAACTGTAAAAATCGGCCTTTTCGACAGGGAGGGCTGTGTGCTGGATAAATGGGAAATTCCCACTGTGAAGGATAATGAGGGAGCATCTATTCTGCCTGATGTGGCAAAGAGCCTTCTTGCCAAGATGGAGGAGAAGGGAATCAAAGAAAGTGACCTTGCGGGAATCGGCGTAGGCGCTCCCGGTGCGGTGGACAGCGAAGGAACTCTTGTAGGAGGCGCTGTCAATATCGGCTGGAAAGTCTTTAACATACCTAAGGTGCTGAATGCATATATTGATGTACCGGTAAAGGCTGCAAATGACGCCAATGCGGCAGCCTTCGGCGAAATGTGGCAGGGAGGCGGCAAGGGCTACAGCAACATGGTTGCAGTGACTCTGGGAACCGGCGTCGGCGGAGGCATTATTGTAAACGGAGCTATTTTGACGGGAGCTACCGGCGCAGGCGGTGAAATCGGACACATTCATATAAATGATGAGGAGACGGAGGAGTGCGGCTGTAAAAACAAGGGCTGTCTGGAGCAGTATGCGTCCGCAACAGGTATCGTAAGGCTTGCCAGAAGACGCCTGGCGAAGGATGACAGAGCAAGTGTGTTGCGTGAGGGGACATTATCGGCAAAGGCTGTGTTTGACGCAGTGAAGGCAGGCGACGAGGTTGCTGTCGAGATTGCAACACAGTTTGGCGAATATCTCGGCAAGGGTCTTGCAGCAGTGGCAGGTGTGGTAAACCCTGAAATTTTTGTCATCGGCGGCGGCGTGTCCAAGGCGGGAGAAATCCTGATTTCCTTTGTGGAGCCGGTATTTCAGAAATATGCGTTTGAACAGTGCCGGGGAGCAAAATTTGCGTTGGCAAAGCTGGGGAATGACGCAGGCATCTACGGGGCTGCGGGACTGATTCTGCGGGAATCATAAGGCGGCAGCAGAGCTTGAATGACAGTTCATTTGAAAAGGGAAAGTTAAATAAATGATAAGTGAAGCAGTGATGTATGCATTAAAGAAGTTTATACCCGAAGAAAATATCTGCTTACAAGAGCCAATGGCAGGCCATACTACATTTCGGATAGGAGGGCCTGCCGATTGCTTCATACAGTTGGAAAACGAAGAACAGCTGAGGAAAATTCAGCATTATCTGAATCAGGTTGAAATCCCCTGGTTTGTTCTGGGAAACGGAAGTAATCTTCTCGTCAGCGACAGGGGCTTTGCCGGAGTTGTTCTGCAGGTAGGCCAGAGGATGAAGGGCATTACGGTGGAGGGCTGTAAAATGACCGTCCAGGCGGGAGCTACCATGGCGCAGGCGGCAAGAGTTGCACTGGAGCATGGCCTGACCGGTCTTGAATTTGCTTCCGGTATTCCCGGAACCGTCGGCGGAGGCGTGGTGATGAATGCAGGTGCCTACGGCGGTGAGATGAGTCAGGTGGTGGAGCAGGTTATCGTACTGGACAGGGACGGTGAGCGCATGGAGCTTGACAATAGTACCATGGAGTTTGGCTATCGGACCAGTACTATCAGAAATCACTCCTTTACGGTGACGGAGGTTGTGTTCCGTCTGCAGGAGGGAGACAGAGAGCAGATTAAGGCGACAATGGACGAACTGGCAGCCAGAAGAAGAGAAAAACAGCCGCTGGAATATCCAAGCGCGGGAAGCACCTTCAAGCGCCCTGCAGGGTATTTTGCGGGAAAACTGATTATGGATGCCGGACTCAGGGGCTTCCAGATAGGCGGTGCCAGAGTGTCAGACAAACACTGTGGGTTTATTGTCAATACGGGAAATGCAACCGCCCAGGATGTGAGAGATGTCATCTGTGAGGTACAGGAGCGCGTAAAGGATATGTTTCATGTCAACCTGGAGACGGAAATTTTATTTTTGGGTTTCTGAGAGAAAGAATGACATTGACAGGGTATTCTTTACGGATGAAGGAATGAGGAAAGAAAATGAGATTTGTAGTTGTTACGGGAATGAGCGGCGGCGGTAAGAGTACTGCCCTGAAAATGCTGGAGGACGCAGGCTTCTATTGTGTGGACAACCTGCCGATTTCCCTTGTGGAAAAGTTTGTGGAACTGATTTCCATGCCAAACAGCGAAATCAGTAAGGTGGCGCTGGGGCTTGATGTCCGTGCGGATCAGTCCTTTGAGGATGCGACCAGAACCTTGAACCAGCTGAAGGATAAAGGCTACAAATTTGAAATATTGTTTATGGACGCGGACGAGAATGTTCTGATAAAAAGGTATAAGGAGACAAGGCGTGTTCATCCTCTGGCTGCGGACGGCAGGGTAGAGGACGGCGTCCGGAGAGAACGCAGTGCTTTGGAGAATATCCGCCGCAATGCGGATTATGTCATTGACACGACCAATGTGCTCACAAGAGAATTAAAGGAAGAGCTTGACCGCATTTTTGTGGAAAACGGAGAATATAATAGTCTCATGGTGACAGTGATGTCCTTTGGCTTTAAATATGGTATACCGGCAGATGCGGATCTTGTGTTTGACGTAAGATTTCTGCCGAATCCCTTTTATATCGACGAGTTAAAGGCAAAGACGGGCAATGATAAAGCGGTACAGGACTATGTGATGTCCTTTGAAGAATCGGATATTTTCATGGAAAAACTGACGGACATGATACAATTTCTCATCCCCAACTATGTGAAGGAGGGGAAATACCGCCTTGTGATTGCAATCGGCTGTACCGGAGGAAAGCACAGAAGCGTAACTCTGGCGAATGAATTGTACGGGCGGATGAAGGATAAGGGAAACTATGGACTGAAGCTGTATCACCGGGATGTGGCGCATCAGGGTATTTAGGGTCAGGGTGAGAATACATGTCGTTTTCAAGTGAAGTAAAAGAAGAACTGGCGAGACATATCAGTCCTGCCAGGCACTGCCAGATAGCGGAGCTGACGGCGATACTGAACTTTTGTGGGCAGATAGGCAGGGATGAGACGGGTCATTTTACCATTGGATTTCAGACAGAAAATGAGGCTGTTGTCAGAAAAGGCTTTACATTATTGAAAAAAACATATAATATAGATACTGGTGTCTCTTTAACCGAGGAGGAAGTACAGGGACTTTTACAGAAGACAGGGAATCTTGAGGAGCCTGTAAACAGTCTGCTCATCAAAAATTCCTGCTGTCAGAGAGCCTTTTTGCGAGGAGCTTTTTTGAGCATCGGTTCCATGAGTGACCCGGCAAAGGGATATCATCTGGAATTTGACTGCAGCGATGAAGCGAAGGCAAAGCAGCTACAGAAGGTAATCGCAGGCTTTGACATTGAGTCGAAAATCATTCTTCGTAAGAAATATTATGTGGTTTACCTGAAGGAAGGCTCAGGCATTGTGGATTTGCTGAATGTCTGCGAAGCACCTGTTTCCCTGATGAACCTGGAGAACCTGAGAATTCTGAAGGAGATGAGGAATTCCGTGAACAGACGGGTAAACTGTGAGACAGCCAATATTGCCAAGACAGTAAATGCCGCGGCAAGGCAGGTGGAGGATATTGAGTATCTGAGGTCTCATTATGGCTTTCAGAATCTTCCGCAGGGTCTGCGTGAGATGGCAGAGGTTCGCCTTGAAAATCCGGATGCGCCCCTGAAGGAGCTGGGAGAATATTTCAATCCTCCCATTGGAAAGTCCGGAGTTAATCATAGATTGCGCAAACTAAGTGAGCTTGCGGAAAAAATAAGATTATCGTCAGTGTAGTCAGTGTAAACCGTAATCAGCATAAGCTGTATGGGCGGCCCCCCGGGGCGAAAGAGGAGGAAAGGTTATGACAAAGAGGAATATCCAGATTCAGCTGGAAAGTGGTCTTGAGGCAAGACCTGTTGCACTGTTGGTTCAGGAAGCCAGCAGGTATGATAGCACCATCTATATCCAGTCCGGTAAAAAGAGAGTCAATGCCAAAAGCATTATGGGCATGATGAGCCTTGGCCTGAACACCGGAGAAGTGCTCGTTGTTTCCGCTGACGGAAAAGACGAGGAAGCCGCTTTGACCGGTATTGAGAATTTCCTGAGCGGAAAGGATGCCTGAACCGGCAGAAGTAATTTGATGGAAAGCAGATGGAGGCAGGGTCAATGGAAGTATCTGTTGGTTCTGCCCCTTTTCCGTTGAAAGCAAAAACGTTTTCCCAATGTACTATGGGAGGAATGAAGAGAGTGAGCAAAAAGCTGTTATTTGTCTATAATCCAAGGGCCGGAAAGGCTCAGATTAAATATAAGCTGGCGGATATACTGGATGTGTTTGCCGCAGCAGAATATGAGATTACGACGGTCCCTACGAGGAAGAGGGATGATGCGAGGAATGTGGTGGCCGGTAGAAGTGCAAACTACGATTTGGTGGTATGCAGCGGCGGTGACGGCACTCTGGATGAGGTTGTTACAGGAATGATCCAAAGCGGCTTTCGGACCCCTGTCGGTTACATTCCTGCGGGCAGTACCAATGATTTTGGAGGAAGTCTGGCGTTGCCGAAGAATATGGTGCAGGCGGCAAAAACGGTTGTGGAGGGAAGAAATTTTTCCTGTGATGTAGGGGCCTTTAATGAAGACATATTTGTCTATATTGCAGCTTTCGGGCTTTTTACCGATGTGTCCTATGAGACGGCACAGGATGTAAAGAACGTGCTGGGGCATATGGCTTATCTTCTGGAGGGGATGAAGCGGCTGCCGTCAATTCGTTCTTTTCCCATGAGGGTTACCTACGAGGACAAGGTCATAGAAGATGACTTTATTTTTGGCATGATTACCAACTCAGTTTCCGTGGGAGGCTTTAAAAATATTACAGGTAAAAATGTGAAGCTGGATGACGGAGTGTTTGAGGTGACACTGATTAAGCGGCCCAGAAATCCGATAGAGTTGAACAACATCATGATTTCTCTGGTAAACCGGGATATTGACACGAATGCCATGTACTGCTTTCGCACGGACAAAATTGTGCTGGAGTCCGAGGAACCGGTGGCCTGGACACGCGACGGAGAAAACGGAGGGAGTCACAAAAAAGTGGAAATCCGAAACATGTGCAGGGCAATTGATATCCGGGTAAAATAATTTTGACAAAAATTTATCAAGGTGGTATACTATCCGCAAAGGGCAGAGTCAAGTGGTTTTCAAGATAAATGCTGTGCTCGCACAAGCAGTTGTCTTGAAAGCCATTTGACGGGCGAAACGACCGAGGAAAAACAAAGTTTTTTCGAGGCTCTGCCCTTTGCGGGTAGAAGGAATAAAGGAAAAACGGAGGTAAGTAATATGTTAGTTTCTGCAACAGAGATGCTGAAGAAAGCAAAGGCGGGTCATTATGCTGTAGGTCAGTTCAACATTAACAACCTGGAGTGGACAAAATCCATTCTGCTGACTGCAAAGGAGTGTAAATCTCCTGTTATCCTTGGCGTATCCGAGGGTGCCGGCAAGTATATGGGCGGCTATCATGCAGTAGTCGGTATGGTGAACGGTCTGCTGAAGGATCTGGACATTGATGTTCCCGTTGCACTGCACCTTGACCATGGTACTTTTGAGGGCTGCTATAAGTGCATCGAGGCAGGTTTCTCTTCCATTATGTTTGATGGTTCTCACTATGCAATTGATGAAAATGTGGCAAAGACCAAAGAACTGGTTGCAGCTGCACATGGAAAGGGAATGTCCATTGAAGCGGAAGTTGGTTCCATCGGCGGAGAAGAAGATGGTGTTGTAGGCATGGGCGAGTGTGCGGATCCCAAGGAATGCAAGGCAATCGCTGATCTGGGCGTAGATTTCCTGGCAGCAGGCATCGGCAACATTCACGGCAAGTATCCTGCAAACTGGAAGGGACTGAGCTTTGAGACACTGGATGCTGTTCAGCAGCTGACAGGTGAGCTTCCTCTGGTGCTTCACGGCGGTACAGGAATTCCTGCTGACATGATTAAGAAAGCAATTTCTCTCGGTGTTGCAAAAATTAACGTGAATACCGAGTGCCAGCTGGCTTTTGCCGACGCTACCCGTAAATATATCGAAGCAGGCAAGGACCTGGAAGGTAAGGGCTTTGATCCTCGTAAGCTTCTTGCTCCCGGCGCTGAGGCAATCAAGGCTACCGTGAAAGAGAAGATGGAACTGTTCGGTTCTGTTGGAAAGGCCTGATTCATGCCGGAAAATATATTTTTGCGTTTGATAAAGTGATTGGCAAAATAAATTTTTATAAGTGCCTATCTAAAAAAGCAACCTCTACTTTGGTGAGCGGCGGTTGCTTTTTTTGATGTTTATGTTTCTTTGTGGTCTGTATGATACTGATTATTGTGTACCACCTCCAAAATTTAACAATTTCTGAAGATGATATTTCAAATTCTTAAGAGGTCTGAACACTCTCTTAATTTCCCGAAAGCAAAGGTTAAGGTTGAGCGGAACCCATTGAAAACAACAAAAATCCCCGATATACTGGCCTCATCAAACAGAGCACCGCGTCAGTGCGGTGCAGGAAGGCGGGGGATTTATGGAACAGATTACAATCGAAAGAATGAAAAGGACGCAGATCATTCTTCTGCTGGCGGCGTTTTTGCTGTTTCTTGGAGGATGCGGAAAAGAGGATGGGGACAGCGTAAAGAATCTGTCGGATATGGCAGTTCCCATGTCCGGCGGGGTGGATATTGAACATTTCGGAAGCGAGGAATGGACAGGGGGCAATGTGGAGCCGGAAGGAGAGAAGATATTCGCGGAACCAATGGAAATTTCTCATGAGGAAGCAGCGTTTGTTCTGGAGCAGGATTTTATCAAGTCCTGTGTCAGCATGGGTGCAGGCGGTATCTATCTGACCGGATTTTACGGTAAACCGGCGGACGGAGAACCGGACAGAAAGAATTATTTCCTCGGCAGAATAGAGGAAGAAGAGATGAGCATTCAGGAATTTGACCTGAAGGTGCCGGAGGATTTGTTCGGTATGCGCGGGTGTGTGGATGCGGATGGAAACTGGCATCTTCTGCTTGTAGAGAGAATTGACGGGAAAATGACATACGGAAAAGCGGAAATCTGGGTGATTGACAGGCAGGGGCAGAAGCTGGAGACCATTGACTGTGCGGAAATGATGCAGACGAAACCATTCATACCCTTCTGGATGGCTGTGGATGAGGAAGGGAACTATTTCTTTGCCAATAATGGCACGCTGCTCTGGGTTGACAGTGAAGGGGCTGTCAAAAAATGGTATGAGACGGATTCGCTTTATGGTCTGGGTATCGGAAGGTCCGGGGAGGTCTACGGCGTTTTTGAAACTGCAGACGGGGAGGCGTATCTGGGCTGTCTGAACCCGGAGGAAGGTGTTGTTGATAAGCTGACAGATATAGCGCAGGAACTGTATTCTTCCTTTGAAGTGCTGCAGCCCGGAGTAAATTCAGAGCTTTTGCTTGCCAACAAGGGGAACGGCATCTGGAAATATGATGGGGAGCAATTGGAACTGGTTTGTTCTGTGAAAGAAATCCTGGGGAACGGGCAGGATATCGCCGGTATGGGATTTCCGGGGGACGGCAGAG
>JBJEJG010000128.1:0-1270 GCA_051877795.1 Acetatifactor sp. | reverse complement strand
GAAGAGTTTCACAGAGAGGACTATTACGAGAATATTCTGGAGGCATTTGAACTGAGCGGAGGACTTTATGTGCTGCCTGCCGGTTTTGGAATAGATACTATGTGCGGTAAGGCAGAGGAACTGAATGTAACGGGGGCATGGACAATCAGTGAAATGATTGCAGCTTACGAGAACAGTCCTCATGCCGAATGCCTGACTTTGAATGATTCCAACTGGCTGACCTTCCAGGAGGTGTGCGGAGGCTGTATTGGAAATTATGTGAATTGGGAGACGGGAGAATGCCGATTTGACACGCCGGAATTTGTGGAACTGCTGGAGTTTTCCGATTCTTTCACCGGAGAGCTTATTTTAGCCAATCAGGATAATTTTTCCTTCAGTGAAGCCTTACAGAGCGGAAGGGCATTTTTGCAGCCTGTCATTCTGAAGACTCCCTGGGATGTGGCGTCCTGGAGAACCGTCTTCGGAGATGAAGAACTGCTATGGCCGGGTTATCCGGTGGCGGATGAAGAAAGTGTGCTTAGCCATGACGGAGTGACAAATGAAGAGGACAGGATAGATATGGAAGAAATGGGCGGAGGGGTAGCTAAGCCCTATGGTTCCTGTCTTTCCATCTGCGTAAACAGCAGACATAAGGAAGCTGCCTGGGAATTTGTGAAAAGCTTTCTGACGCCGGAGGCGCAGCGGGAGATAACCGGAATCCCTCTACTAAAATCCATTTCGGAAGAAAGAATTCAGGAGGCCCTTACGCCGGAATATGAGATGATGGACGGCGTAAAGAAGGAAAAAACTCGCCATGAAATTTTGATAGAAGGAGATGATATTCCGGGACTTACGACAATCACGGAAGAAGATGCAGAGGTTTACCGGATCATCATTACGAGCACGCGAAGGAGTACCGGCTTTGCGCCGGGCATGTTCGACATTATCCGGGAGGAAGTCAGTGCCTATTACGAAAAGGACAAGGATGCTGCTGTCGTTGCCGGAATTATTCAGAATCGTGTCAGTGTCTTTGTCAGCGAGAATAGTAATTAAAATTGTTCTCTCAAAAGATTTGTACCGCACAAATTTTTCGGGGGAACAATTTTTTTCAAAAGAAGACTTGCCATTTAGAGCAAATAGAAAAGGAAACTTTGTCTGCCAAAATCCTTGATACATTTGTTATAATCGAAGAGTGAATGAAAACAGCGAAAATAAATAATTCAAAAGGAGACATACATGTCAGAAAAAATGAATATTTCAGATTACACATTTATCCCAAGAAACCCAAACA
>JBJEJG010000127.1:6781-11516 GCA_051877795.1 Acetatifactor sp. | reverse complement strand
AGTTTTATTCTGAAAAAATCTTCAATACCTCGGAATATGCCATAATGAAGGGGCCGCTTCCCTTTCCTTCATCTGTCAGGTAATATTCCGTATTCTCATAATTGTTCGTATTATCGGCACTGGCCTTCAGATAAATGTCGTGCAGACCGTCCTTGTCCAGCTTCAGCTCCGTCATGGCAACAAACGCCTTGACGGCTGCATCCTTATAGGATTCCTCCAGCCAGCCGTTGCGTACCCCCTTCAGAATCGTATATACAATCATGGAAGTACCACTTACCTCCAGGCGGTTCGTCTCCGTGACCTTCCAGTCTGCTACATTGGCCCAAAGTCCGCTCTCATCCTGATATTTCAGCATACCATCCACAAAAATCCTGAGGGCTTCCTTCCGCTCCTCCATGTACTCCTCAGGCAGAACCTCCATGACATCCACCATGGCCATGCCGTACCAGCCCATCGCACGTGTCCAGTGAAAAGCGCACACATCTTCCGCGCTGTTCGCGGCATGATAATACATACCGTCGGGAGCAAGCAGAGTCTTTGCCACCCAGCTTAATCTCTCCTGAACAAGCGCAAGCTGCTTCGCATCCTTCACCTCTGCCGCATAATGAGAGATAAACGGCTGCAGCATATAGATGCCGTCAAGCCAGACCTTAAACATGGGAGCCTTATCGCCGGCCCAGCTGTGCCAATAGTTATGGCCCAGTGCTTCCTCTGTATATTCCACGGGAACCACATGTCCGCTGGTATTCGTATAGGCCGTATCTGTCAAATCACGGTATAAATCACGGCATATCTGCATGTAACCGGCATTGTTTTCCGAGGCAGCAACACGTACCAGAAGCGCAGCGGTCCTGTAGCAGTCGGCGCCGTGATAATCCACATAGCCTGCCAGGTTTCTGTTCAGCGACTTATGCCCATTCTTATCGGTCACAATCATGGCATCCAGATATTCCTTCACATACTTCAGGTATGCGGCATTTTTTTCAGGGTCTGCCTCATAAATATCAAACAATCCTTCCATAACAACGCCGTTATAGTAGCTCCAGTCAAACAGATACGGTTTTTCGGAAGGCGTTCTCTTTTCATTGTCCCAGGTGAAAAACTTCATCTCATCAGCGACCACCTCAGCCGGAACATTCACTTTTGAGTCAATGGTCAGAGCGTCAATATACTCCTTCGATTTTCTCAATGCCTCCATGATTCTTTCCTGTGTCATAGTATTCTCGTCCCTTTCTTGTAAAACTTCTTATGATATTCTCTAAATTTGATTTTTAATATATTCCTCTGCTTTTCATAGGAACTCATATTTTACCAGTGTGAGTCCGCACGCCGGTGCCGTCGGGCCTGCTGCACTACGGTTCTTCGCCGCAAGCACTTCCGCCATGGACTGCGGTGTCCGTTTCCCCTGTCCTACCTCCATCAGAGTTCCTGCAAGAATCCTTACCATATTATAGAGGAAACCGTTTCCGCAGACCCGAATCACCAAATCGGCTCCCTGTTCCTCCACCTCCAGAGAATAGAGCGTCCTCACTGTGCTCTCCACCTGGGCGCCTGTCTGACAGAAACTCTTAAAATCGTGCTCTCCCACCAGGAATTCCACCGCCTGACACATTTTTCCCACATCAAGGGGCCGGTAAGTAAAGTGTGAATACAGCCGTTTTACCGGCATGGGAAACTCTCCGCGGTAAATCCGGTATTCATAGGTTTTTCGGCTGTCGCAGTATCTGGGATGCCAATCGGGGGGAACCTCCTCTGATTTCTGAATACGAATATCTTCCGGCAGCCTCTGGTTCAACGCATAGGATATTTTTTCCGCCGGCATTCTGTTTTCGGTGTCAAACACCGCCACATTTCCCAGTGCATGCACCCCGGCGTCCGTGCGGCTGGCACCGATGACCTGAATTTCTTCACCCAGCAGGTTCGTAAGGCATCTGTTCAGCTCCGACTCTATGGTAATTCCATTATCCTGCACCTGCCATCCGTGATAATTGGTGCCGTCATAGGCAACGATTAAACGCACCCGTTTCATAGTGTTATCCTTCCCACGCCGATGCTTACCACCAGATAACACAGGATGCAGAGATAGGCAACTCTGTCTCTATTCTGATAAATCAGAGGCTTCATCTTGGTTCTGCCGTCTCCGCCGCGATAACATCTTGCCTCCATTGCCATAGCCAGATCATTGGCACGACGAAAGGCAGAGATAAACAAGGGCACCAGAAGCGGTACCATTGCCTTGGCACGTCTGATAATGTTACCGCTCTCAAAATCCGCTCCTCTTGCAATCTGCGCCTTCATGATTTTGTCTGTCTCTTCCAAAAGAATCGGGATAAAGCGAAGTGCAATCGACATCATCATTGCCACCTCATGAACCGGCACGTGGAAAATTTTCAACGGACGCATTCCCTTTTCCATGCCATCCGTCAGATTGTTTGGCGTAGTTGTCAGCGTCATAACGGAGGAGCCGATAATCAGCATTGTCAGCCTCACTGCCATGGTGACTGCCATTTCCACGCCTTCTCTGGTAATTGTCAGCTTCCAGAACGTCACCAAAACCTCGCCGGGCGTTAAAAACAGGTTGAAAACCACCGTAATCAACAGAAGGAATACGATGGCCTTCATACCCTTCACCATAAACCGAAAGGGTACATGGCTCAGCCTGATGACCACTCCCAGAAAAACTGCGGCAACCAGATAAGCGATAAAATTATGAAAGAAAAACAGAGAGATAATATAAAGCAGGGTTCCTGCCAGCTTCACTCTCGGGTCCAGCCTGTGAATCACAGAATCTGTCTGATAATATTGTCCTAATGTAATATCTCTAAGCATATAACTCCTTAAACGCGGTGCAGGGCCTTCAAAATGGTTTCTGCCGCCTCCTCGATGGTCGTGGCGTCCGTATCCACAGCAAGTCCCCTTTCTTTCAGTTCATGCAGGATATAGGTCACCTGGGGAGCCGCCAACCCCACCTCTTCCAGTTCCTTGTAGTGGGCAAAAACCTCCCTGGGTGCACCGTCATACATAACGCTTCCTTTGTTCATAACGATGATTCTGTCCACATATTCCGCTACATCCTCCATACTGTGCGACACCAGAAGAATCGTCATGCCGGTCTCTGTCTGGAGCTGCTTTATCTGATGCAGGATTTCTTCACGCCCTTTTGGGTCCAGACCTGCAGTCGGCTCATCCAGAATTAACACCTCCGGTTTCATGGCAAGAACACCGGCAATAGCCACACGTCTCTTCTGTCCGCCGGAAAGGTCGAAGGGGGACTGATAAAATAACTCATCCGGCAATCCTACCTTGCGAAGTGCATCATACGCCCTCAGTTCCACTTCCTTTTTTTCCAGACCCAGATTTTTGGGACCGAAGCAGACATCCGTAAAAACATCAATCTCAAAAAGCTGATGCTCAGGATACTGGAAAACCAGGCCGACCCTGCTCCGAAGCTGCTTCATATCATAATCTTTTTCGTAAATATCTTCTCCGTTAAAATAAATGTGCCCGGAGGTAGCCCTCAGAAGTCCGTTTAAATGCTGTACCAGGGTGGATTTCCCGGAACCTGTATGTCCGATAATGCCGATAAACTGTCCATCGGGAATCTGCAGACATACATCATCCAGTGCTTTCACCGCCAAAGGCGTATCTCCACCGTATATATGATTTACATGATCTAAAATAATTGACATCGGTTATTTTGCTCCCATCAATGCATCGGCCAGTTCCTTTGTTGTCAGAATGCCTCTCGGCAGATTTATGCCTTTTTGCTGCAACTCGTAGGAAAGCAGCGTCACCTGCGGTACATCCAGCCGAAGGCTTTTCAGCTTCTCCACCTGGGAAAAAATTTCCCGGGGCGTCCCCTCCATGGCAATCTTTCCCTCGTCCATAACAAAAACCCTGTCCGCATGAATGATTTCTTCCATATAATGTGTAATCAGGATGACAGTCACACCCTCTACCTGGTTGAGGCCTCTCACAGCCCGTATCACTTCCTTGCGTCCGCTGGGGTCCAGCATAGCGGTAGGCTCGTCCAATACAATACACTTAGGATGCATTGCCAATACTCCCGCAATGGAGACTCTCTGCTTCTGGCCTCCCGAAAGCTTATTAGGCGAATACTTGCGGTACTCATACATTCCTACCGCCTTCAGGCTCTCTTCCACGCGCTCCCAGATTTCCTTCGTCGGAATTCCCATGTTCTCCGGTCCAAAGCCTACATCCTCTTCCACAACCTGTCCGATAATCTGGTTGTCCGGGTTCTGGAAAACCATGCCGGCTGTCTGGCGGATATCCCAGAGCCTGTCCTCCTCCGAGGTGTCCATACCATCCACCCAGACAGTTCCCTCGGTGGGATTCAGGATGGCATTGATATGCTTGGCAAGGGTGGATTTGCCCGACCCGTTATGCCCCAGAATGGCAATAAATTCCCCCTGAGCAACATCAAGGTTTACATGATCCACCGCTGTGGTAATTCCTTCTACATTACCTTCCTCGTCACGTCTGATATATTCATATACAAGTTCCTCTGTCCTGACAATTTCCATAATATTCCGGTTTCCTTACTTTATCGTCTGCTTCGCAGCCGCTTGTTTTCATTTCTTTTACTCGCAAACCCGCATCCACGGTGCTCTATCGTCTGCTTCGCAGACTGTTTTTTCCATTTCTCTTACTCGCAAACCCACACCTCCGGTGCTTTATCGTCTGCTTCGCAGACTGTTTGCTCGTTAATGGGTGC
>JBJEJG010000127.1:0-6681 GCA_051877795.1 Acetatifactor sp. | reverse complement strand
CTTAGCACCCATTATATTAAATTCGGGCGCGAATTACAACCTTTTACTTGTAGTTCGCCATGCCGTCATGGTAAACTTACATTTGATATCTGTATCCCAATGCGAATCAGAAAGGACGCACTATTTTATGGATAAATCAAAAATCATACAAATGTTGGTGGTACTGGCTGCCATCACTGTCATTGCCGGCTCCTTAAGCCGAATGGTGCAGGGGAATTCCATGAGTCTGACAGAATATGAGGCACTCCAGACAGCAGATTCCCCGGAATCCGGCTCGGAAAACACCGACAATTCTTCTCAGGACACCAATCGGGAAAATACCGACGACGGCAGTTCCTCTTCCTCAGTGAAAGAAAACTTGCAGACGCCTTCCCCTTCTCCCTCCGCTGCGGAATCAGAGGTCAAAACCTCCGTTCTCACCGGCGCCGCCTTAAACGGTGAGTCCCAGTTGGAAGCCCGTGTCACCTACGCAGACAGCTTTTACTATGAACCGATTTCAGATGAACTCGGCAGATACATGACAGGTGTTTCTTATCCCTCCAAAGACAGCGAAGCCGCTTCATCCGGTCTGGCAGTGACTTTTGACGACCTGCGTTACCTTCATATTATGCACTACGATTTTGACGGAAATCCTGCAGAAGGGGAGTTAATCTGCAATCGTTATATTGCACAGGATCTGGTGGAGATTTTCTATCAGCTGTATCTCAACGAATATCAGCTGGAAAGCGTACTTCTCATTGACGAATTCGACGGGGACGATACTGCCTCCATGGAGGCCAACAACACCTCCTGCTTCAATTACAGAGTCGTGGAAGGCAGCACCAGCCTGTCCAAGCACGCCTATGGGCTCGCTGTCGACATCAATCCTCTGTATAACCCCTATGTCACCTACGAAAAAGACGGCACCGAGAGCATCTCTCCCGCTGCCGCTGATTCCTATGCCGACCGTTCTGCGAGCTTTGCCTACAAAATTGATGAAAATGACCTGTGCTATAAGCTGTTTACCCAGCACGGCTTCATCTGGGGCGGTAACTGGAACAACGTGAAGGATTACCAGCACTTCCAGAAGGTGAAACCGTAGCTGCCTAAATTTTAATATTAATCCATTTTCCCTGTTTAAATCGAATGGTTGCAAACAGAAATCTGGACAGCTGGTCGGCCACCACACCGAACCAGATGCCTATGATACCCATTCCCAGCACATAGCCAAAGAAGTAGGAGCCGAAGCTTCTCACCAGTGTCACACTGATAGTAGATGCAACCGCCGTATACAGCGTATCTCCGGCGCCTCTTAAGCATCCCATATAGATAACCTGAGCTATCTGCAGAATCACAACAAAGATAATCACATGCATGATGCTGACACCGATTGACACAATTCCTTCTTCCTCAAAGAACAGGCTCATAAGCCACCTTGCCCCCAGGAAATATATAAGCGCCAATCCAACGGAAATCACGCCGCCAATCATTCGGCAGGTTCTGCCGTATTCCTTCGCCCTGTCCGGCTGTTTTGCTCCCAGGCTGTAGCCAATCAACGCAACCGCCGTTGCCTGCAAGCCGTCTCCAAAGGAGAAAGAAAGCCCCATGATATTCATTCCCACCTGATGCGCCGCCATTGCATTGGTTCCCTGGTCTGCCGCCATAATTGCCGTCAGCATAAAGCCGATACGCATCAGCACCTGCTCGGCAAACACGCTGTACCCCACCTTCACAAGACTCTTTAACGCATCAAACGCAGGTCTGATTTTCTCCTTAAAAATATAGGGAAGACTGACAAAGTTATCCGTTTTCCAGACAGACAGTACACTCATGATACTGGCAACCACCGTTCCCAATACCGTTGCCAGAGCTGCTCCCTGAATGCCCAGCGCCGGGAACCCGAAATGTCCCTGAATCAACACGTAGTTGGCAACAATGTTTACCGTATTGGATACCAGGTTGGTACGCATGGTAATACGTGTATTTCCGGCACCCCTCTGAGCTGCATTAACGCCCATCTGAATGACATTAAAAATCATTCCACCCATAATAATTTTAAAGTATAGAACCGCGCTGTCATGGGTTGCCTCCTCCGAGCCGCAGAAACGGATAATCTGGTCAGCGAAAGCTACCATCAAAATACTCATGAGAACGGACATCACCAGAATAAACACAAGGAATGTGGAAAATATTCTGTTTGCCTCCTCCCTCTTCCCCTGGCCTTTTCTCCTCGCCACAAGCGCAGAAATAGAGACATTTGACGCAATGAACAGCGACAGCCCCAGAAACTTGGGCTGCGTGGTAAGTCCCACCGCCGCAACGGCGTAAGAGCCGATGGAGCTCACCATCAATGAATCTACAAGACCTGCAAAGGCCCCAAAAAAAGACTCCAGCATAGCAGGCCATGCCATGTTCAGAGTTGTCCTGACATCCTCTTTATTATACTGAAATTTTTTCATGTTTCACCTGTTTTTACCATATTTTTACCTATATTTACATTATAAACCCGTTCCCTTGAAAAACAAGTGCATATCCTTTGGATATTTCGAGCAAACCACTGTTAAATTGCTACCTGCATGCACAAAAAAGCCGGTGCTTTCGCACCGGCTCTGCTGCTTCCATGATAAATTATACCAGCTCCAGAACAACTTCCATTGCTGCATCACCCTTACGCTGACCAATCTTAATAATTCTGGTGTAACCACCCTTACGGTCCGCATACTTGGGAGCATACTCATCAAAAAGCTTTGCAACCAGGTCAACTTCCTTGGTATTTCTCTTTCTTCCGGCTGCCTCTGTAGGAACAGACACAACAGGATACAGTACCTTCAGCATCTGACGTCTTGCATGAGATCTGGTAGGAAAATCCTTCTTGATTTCCTTCTCAACGGTTTCGAACTTTGTAACCTTCTTGCCGTCAACAACTTCCTTAACACGCTTGCCGTCCTTGTCCTTTACGGGAACCTTTGCGGTAACCTTTACTGTCTCGTAGTTGTCCTTCTCCTTCACTGCCAGTGCAATCAGACCCTCAGCAATCTTTCTCACTTCCTTAGCCTTAGCCTCGGTAGTAATAATCTTGCCGTTGTTCAGCAGTGCTGTTACCTGATTTCTCAGTAATGCTTTTCTCTGTGCAGATGTTCTGCCAAGTTTTCTGTACTTTGCCATGATAAATTTTCCTTTCTCCATTCATGGTACATCCGGCCACGCACTTTGGGCTTACTTACCGGATGCTTGTTTTTGCCATTTAGAGATGAACCGCAGATGAACGCTTTGGATTTACCACCCACGGATATCCTATCATATATTATTTATGCGTCGAAGAATTGCGCCAGCAATTCTTCTGAGTGAATAGGTGCTGCAAGCACCGTAGAAAATCTTAGGCTGTGTACTTTACAGCCTTAGAGTTTCTTTTCACTCTTCGCTGGGATTTAACTGAAGGCCCAGCTCCTTTAATTTTGCAAGAACCTCTTCCAAGGACTTACGTCCAAGATTACGAACCTTCATCATATCCTCAGAGGTCTTGTTGCACAGCTCTTCAACCGTGTTGATTCCGGCTCTCTTCAAGCAGTTGTAAGAACGAACGGAAAGCTCCAGCTCGTCAATGCTCATCTCAAGAACCTTCTCCTTCTCATCGTCTTCCTTCTCCACCATAACCTCTGCGGTCTTGGCATTCTCGGAAAGGTCAATAAAGAGGCTCAAGTGCTCACTCAAAACCTTTGCGGCAAGGCTGACAGCCTCATCGGGAACCAAAGTTCCGTTTGTGAACACATCCATAGTCAGCTTGTCATAATCGGTAATCTGACCCACACGGGTATTTTCAACTGTAATGTTGACTCTCTCAACAGGTGTGTAAATAGAGTCAATGGCGATTACACCAATCGGTAAATCTTCGTGTTTGTTCTTATCGGCACTTACATAACCACGTCCTCTGGTAATGGTCAGCTCCATATAAAGCTTTGCTCCCTTGCCACTCAGAGTAGCAATTACCAGATCGGGGTTCAGGATTTCGATATCCTGATCTGCCTGAATATCGGAAGCGTGCACAACGCCTTCGCCTTCAAACTCAATATAGGCTGTCTTCGCCTCATTGGTTTCGCTGTTGTTCTTAATAGCAAGGCTCTTGATATTCATGATAATCTCAGTCACATCTTCCTTCACACCGGGAATAGAGCTGAACTCATGCAGCACGCCCTCAATCTTAATCTGGCTTACTGCTGCGCCGGGCAGTGAGGAAAGCATGATTCTTCTTAAGGAATTACCAAGAGTGATGCCGTAACCTCTTTCCAAAGGCTCAACGACGAATTTGCCGTACTTCTTGTCTTCTGAAATCTCAGCAACCTCAATATTAGGTCTTTCAAAATCAAACACTGCGAATACCCTCCTTTTTGAATGTTTTATAAAGACACAAGCACTCCGAAGCCATAAATCTGCCGTAAACACAGCACATCCATGACCTCAGAGGCCAGCAGGGCTTACTTGGAGTACAACTCGACAATAAGCATCTCGTCTACAGGAACGTCAATCATCTCTCTTGTGGGAAGATTCTTGATGGTTCCCTTTAAGTTCTCAATATCAACATCCATCCATTCAGGTACCAGTCTGCCGCCGGTTACTTCAACGATGTCCTTATATCTCTGCATGGACTTGGCGCTCTCTTTGATTTCGATAACGTCACCAGCCTTAATCAGATAAGAAGGAATATTGATTACCTTGCCGTTTACCAGAACATGCTTGTGGTCAACAACCTGTCTTGCTTCCCTTCTGGTTCTTGCAAAGCCCATTCTGAAAACTACGCTGTCAAGTCTGCTCTCCAGCATAATCATCAGATTCTCACCGGTCATTCCCTTCATTCTGTCTGCCTTTTCATAGTAGTTTCTGAAAGGCTTCTCCAGAACACCGTAAATGAACTTAGCCTTCTGCTTCTCGCGAAGCTGCAGACCGTACTCACTTACCTTCTTGCCTGCTCTTGCATTCTGTCTGTTGGACTTCTTGTCATATCCCAGATAGGAAGGCTCCAGACCTAAGGAACGACATCTCTTTAATACGGGTACGCGATTTACTGCCATTTTAATTTTCTCCTTTAATTTGATGTTTACAATACCGCGGAACGGTACCTTCTTCCAACCTATTTACTGTTTACTCTTTTCACATTAGACACGACGTCTCTTAGGAGGACGGCATCCATTGTGAGGAACGGGAGTTACGTCACGAATACTTACTACCTCAAGACCGCAAGCAGAAAGTGCTCTGATAGCAGCCTCACGTCCTGAACCAGGACCCTTTACAAATACGTCAACGGATTTCAGTCCGTGTACCAAAGCAGCCTTTGTAGCTGTTTCAGCAGCCATCTGTGCAGCATACGGAGTAGATTTCCTTGAACCTCTAAATCCCAGACCACCGGCACTTGCCCAGCTAAGAGCATTACCCTCAGTATCTGTCAATGTAACAATGGTATTGTTAAAAGAAGACTGGATATGTGCCTGTCCGCGTTCAACGTTTTTCTTAACGCGCTTCTTTGTTACTTTTTTTGCAACCTGTTTAGCCATTTTTAAACTAACCTACTTTCTTATTGTTTTTACAGTTACGCTGCGGCTCCCTTCTTAAGGAACCTTCTAAATTTGCTTCGCAAATTCAGAAGTATCAAGTAATTACTTTTTCTTGTTTGCAACGGTACGCTTAGGTCCCTTGCGGGTTCTTGCATTGTTCTTGGTATTCTGACCACGAACAGGAAGACCCTTACGATGGCGGATGCCGCGATAGCAGCCGATTTCCTGAAGTCTCTTGATGTTCAGAGCAACCTCACGTCTCAGGTCACCCTCAACTACAACGCCGAGCTTCTCAATAGCTTCGCTCATCTTCTTTACTTCGTCATCGGTAATGTCTCTAACTCTGGTATCGGGATTTATGCCTGCTTCTGCCAAAATCTTGTTGGCGGTAGGTCTGCCGATTCCATAGACATAGGTCAAACCGATTTCAATTCGTTTTTCTCTAGGTAAGTCAACACCTGCGATACGAGCCATTTACATTTCCTCCATTTTCCATGTACTTTTTGTACATTTGCATCTGTTCTGATGCCAGCTTCCGCTTCTGCGGAGAGACTTTCCATACCCTTTTGGTCTGTTTGCGGGTACTTGTCTCCTGTTACTAATTGATTGGGGCTTTCACCCAACCGGACACTCATCTGAATCAATCCGATTTTTCCAAAACGCTTTGCGTTTCCTCTCCCGGAAATATACGCTTGCGTATATTTCAGAGACGAAACATAGATTTTCTTAAATCATGTTCTTTGTGATTTTAGAAAATCTTTTCGTCTTGGTATCAAGAAGTAATCTCCTGTAAGCTCTATCCCAGTTCTATGATAATCAATGTTCATGTGTCAGACACCTTGTGCAAAACACATCGCGCAGGACACATTCCATTGGTTCAGCCGCACATATAAACCGGACAAGAACTCACTTAACTCATTTTTGCCTGTTTTCAGGCAATCACAAGCGGTGATTATCCCTGTCTCTGCTTATGCTTCGGATTTTCGCAGATTACTCTGATGCGTCCTTTTCTCTTGATGATTTTGCACTTTTCGCAAATTGGTTTTACGGATGATCTAACCTTCATCTTAAACCCTCCTTTCAAAAAAGACCGTTTTACATTATAACATAGGGGTTACCAATTGGCAACCCCTAAACTTTAAGATTCTTCAATTTT
>JBJEJG010000126.1:0-2302 GCA_051877795.1 Acetatifactor sp. | reverse complement strand
GGGTCTCATTGTCCGTGTGCAAAAGACGGCTGATTAACTTACAGGTTTCCTTATAAAATTCCACAAATGTTTCATCCAGATCCGGATTCGTGCAGGCAAGGCTTCTTGCCTTACGCACATTTTCCCGGACCTGTGTCGGTCCGGGTGTCATAATCTTATACATTTCTCCGCCTCATTCTTTCTGACGTGTCATCAAGCCACCGCTGCCCTTATCTTAAAATGGCATCTGCCGCTTTCTTTAACGGTACAATAAGAATCAATACAATCACGGCTGCCACACCAATCTGCACCAGATTTCCCGGAATGGACAGTGCCGGAGTAATCCAGTTGCCGTAAATGATTCCCTCCGCGATATAATAACCCACGATTTTAATTGCGCAGGCTGCCAGCATCGCTACCACATACCAGCCATAGCCCTTCTTTTTCTCGGTAATGAGTCCCATCACGTAGCCCATGAGCGCCACAATGACCAGCGTAAAAGGTGCCCACAGCGTCCATCCGGAAAGCAGGTCAAAAAGCCCCATTCCCACACCACCGGCGATGGCACCGGTCTTTTTTCCAAAAAGAATGGCAAAAATAAACAGCGGTACATTTCCAAGATGAATCAGTCCTCCCGCTGCCGCTATGGGAAGGCGCACGTTAATAAATGCCGTAAATACGTATACAAGCGCGGTTCCAAGCGCCGTTATCGTCAGGAATCTCACCTGGTCCATTGTCTTTGTCTTCGTCCTTGTGCCGGCTGTCTGTTGTTCCATAATTCAAATCCTCCTTGTTTTCCAAAGAACGGCTTTCTCTCCCATGGACAGAAAGCCGTTCCTCTTTCGCCTGTGCCGGATTCCATCCGGCTCAAATTTATGGATATACTACCGGATTTATGGATATTTTAACACAGCCAGTTTTTGAATTTTTAACCATACCAGTTAGCGTCCGCAGGGACAGGAACCGCATTGCCCGGATGCAGAATCCGCCACCACCATGCTACTCTCATAAATCGTGGACAGTGCGCAGATTGCCTGGGAGGAAATGCCCTCCTCCGTTCCGGTAAAGCCCAACCCTTCCTCCGTGGTCGCCTTTACATTGATCTGGCTCACATCAATTCCCAGTGCCTTTGCAATATTCTCTTCCATCTGCGGAATAAAGGGACGCATCTTCGGCTTCTGTGCAATGATGGTGGCATCAATATTTTCCACCACATACCCCTTCTCTGTAATCAGCTCCGCCACCTGCTCTAACAGCCGGACGCTGGAAATTCCCTTATACTGCGGGTCCGTGTCCGGGAAATGCTTTCCGATATCTCCCAGCCCTGCTGCCCCCAGCAGTGCATCCATAATGGCATGCAGCAGCACATCCGCATCCGAGTGTCCCAGGAGACCAAGGCTGTGTTCGATTTTCACTCCGCCAAGGATCAGATCCCGTCCCTCTACCAGTCTATGCACATCATATCCCATTCCTACTCGCATTGTATTCCTCCTGTCTGATTTTCTTCTATATCAATTATGCACTTATTATAACGGATTTTTTCCTGTAAATAAAGAAAACAGACATATTTCTTACAACTTATGTGAATTAACAACTCCATTGCCATCCGCATACCATATAAAAAAAGAAAAAGGAGTAATCTCATATGAGTATGCCATGTATTGAATGCAACCACATTGATAAATGCTGTGCTGCATCATCGCTTCTTCAGTCTATTGCACTGGAGGAAACCGCTATCTCTCATATCCTGAATGCTGAGGGTGAGAAGCTGCAAAAAGCAATTCCCATCAGTTGTGACCAGAAAGATCTGATAGAAATTAACAAATCTGTCGAGGATATGGTCGATAAGCTCACAAGCCTTGAAATCGTCCTGAAGTCAAAACTTGACTTAATTACGCCGATCTTAGAGGACTGTGAAAAGAAACCGCCTAAGGAAGATCAGTAGTTGCCCGACAATCTGCAAAACACACAAGGGGCTGTAAAAAAACAGCCTTAATGTAGAAATCCCTGTCACGTTTTGCGTGGCAGGGACTTTTCTTATCACTATTAAACTATAATATTCTTTTTCAGCGTACCTTAATAAGCCTATCTCGAAATAGGCACCTATTGTAAATTTTATTGTCTGATTCTCAAGCAGATTTTAACAACCTTTGTTTCTTGTTGTGATATTTATAGAGATTAAAGCCACAGGAAATTTATGATACTTCGCATCCTTTGTTTCCTTCTCAAACATGGTAAATTTCATAAACTTTTCCATACCGTGTTCTTCGCAGTAAAGATAGTTGTTGTATGAACCATACCCTGCATCCGCAACCGGATACTT
>JBJEJG010000125.1:2064-11603 GCA_051877795.1 Acetatifactor sp. | reverse complement strand
ACGGAAAATATATTTCGGAGTGCTATAATTTTACTGATTTCTGTATCAAGCTGACACGAGGCAGCAGCGAGGGTTGTGCAAGATGTGAAAAGTGCGACAGAGAGGGACAGGGTGTGTATTATTGTCATGCCGGGCTGATTGATTTCGGCATCCCACTTGAGATAGAGGGAAAGAAGGTTGGATCTGTCATTGGCGGACAGGTTCTGCCGGAGCAGCCTGACGAAGAGAAGTTCCGCAGAGTTGCAAGGGAAATCGGAGTGGATGAGGAACAGTACATAGAAGCTCTTCACAAGGTCAATGTCCGTACGGAGGCTGCCATCAAGGCATCTGCAGAGCTTCTGGGCGAGGTGCTGAATAATTTCATCAATGCGGAGTATGCAAAGAAAAAGAACAGCGTTATCATTGATAAACTGGGCAATGGCGTGGAAAGAACCCATGATTTGGTAGAGCAGATTACCCTGAAGACGGCAGAGCTGAAGGCCTTGCAGAACAAACAGAAGATACTTGCCCTGAATGCAAGCATTGAGGCTGCCCGGGCAGGCGAGAAGGGCGCAGGCTTTGCAGTGGTTGCAAAGGAGGTAGGAAAGCTCTCCGAGCAGAGTACCGTTGTCAATAAGGAGATTGAGGATATTGTCATGAATATATCTGCCGCAGTGGAAGCAATGAAGGATTGAGGCAGATTTTGACGGATGTGCAAATAAGGACACTTTTTTAAACAAAAGAGTGTCTTTTTTTGTACGCGGGCATATGGTAAACTCGATATAGAAATCAGGAAAAGAGAGGAGAAGGCACATGAATACCTATTATCTTGCAGTTGACATCGGAGCATCCAGCGGACGCCATATTCTGGCTCATCTGGAAGAGGGAAAGATGGTGCTGGAGGAAATCCACCGTTTTCCAAACGGTATGGTGAAGCGTGACGGCGAGAATGTGTGGGATGTGGATGAACTGTTTGCCCAGATTAAGCTCGGTATGAAGAAATGCGCGCAGGCAGGGAAAATTCCCGTCAGTATCGGTATTGATACCTGGGGTGTGGATTTTGTGCTGTTGGACGAAAAGGGGCAGCGTATCGGAAATGCCGTGGCTTACCGCGATGGACGTACAAGGGGAATGGATGAAGAGGTGTACAAAATAATCCCGGAGGACGAACTGTACGCGAGAACAGGTATCCAGAAAGCAATTTTTAATACCATCTATCAGCTGATGGCTTTAAAGGTGAAAAAGCCGGAGCAGCTTGCACAGGCAAAGACTATGCTGATGATGCCGGATTATTTCCACTATCTGCTGTCGGGAGTGGCTGTTACGGAGTATACCAATGCAACTACCGGGCAGCTGGTAAGTCCTGAAACGAAGGACTGGGATATGGAGTTGATTGACAGGCTTGGTTATCCCAGACAGATTTTCCGGAAGCTGGTGACACCCGGTACGGAGCTGGGCAATCTGACAGAGGAAATTCAGGAGGAGGTTGGCTTTAACTGTAAGGTGGTTGCTCCTGCAACTCATGACACGGGTTCTGCGGTAATCGCGGTTCCCACAGAGAGCGACAGCACGCTGTATATCAGTTCGGGAACCTGGTCTTTGATGGGAACAGAGCTGATGAAAGCAAATTGTTCTCCCGAGAGTAAGAAAAATAACCTTACCAACGAAGGCGGATATGATTACCGCTTCCGCTATCTGAAAAATATCATGGGACTCTGGATGATTCAGTCCGTGAAAAAGGAAATCGGCGGAGAGCTTGGCTTCGGTGAAATCTGTGAGCAGGCTTCCCATTGTAGTATCTCCTCTATCGTGGACTGCAATGACGACAGATTCCTTGCACCTGCCAACATGACAAAAGAGGTGCAGGCGGCCTGCGAGGAATCCGGACAACAGGTACCGCAGGGCATTGCGGAGGTGGCGAGTGTTATTTACAACAGTCTGGCTCAATGCTATGCAAAGACGATACGGGAAATTGAGGGTATTACCGGACAGAAGTATGACCGCATCCATATCGTGGGCGGCGGCGCAAATGCCGATTATCTGAACAGACTGACTGCACAGGCTACAGGCGTACCTGTTTATGCGGGCCCTACCGAGGCAACGGCAATCGGAAATCTGGCGGCGCAGATGATGACCGCCGGTGAACTGGAAAATTTGAAGGATGCGAGAGCATGCGTATTTCGTTCCTTTGAAATTAAGACCTATAAATGACACATAAAAAACAGGTGACGCCGAAGGCGACATTTGGTTTTCGGGTGTCATTTAACGGGCAAGCGGTCTGCGAAGCAGACAATTAGCACCGAAGGTGCGGGTTTGCAAGTGCAGAGTAGCAGATATGATTAAAGTAAACTGAGAAAGTGAGGAAATGAAAATGACAAGATTTGAATCCGCAAAAGAAATTTATGCTTCCTATGGTGTAGATGTTGAGGCTGCCATGAAGAAGCTGGCTGAGGCTCCCGTAGCCCTTCACTGCTGGCAGGGGGATGATGTTACCGGCTTTGACCATGACGGCCCTCTGACCGGAGGCATCCAGACTACCGGAAATTATCCCGGAAAGGCTAAGACCCCGGAACAGCTGATGGCTGACATGGATAAGGCAATGAGCCTGATGCCCGGAAAAAAGAAGCTGAACCTGCATGCTTCTTATGCAATTTTTGCTCCCGGTGAGTTTGTTGACCGCGATAAGCTGGAGCCGAAGCACTTTGCAAAGTGGGTAGAGTTTGCAAAGGAGAGAAATATGGGCATTGATTTCAACCCCACCTTTTTCTCTCATCCTAAGATGAAGGATGGACTGACGCTGACAAGCCCTGACCCTGAAATCAGAAAATTCTGGATTGAGCATGGAAAGGCTTGTATCCGTATCTCCGAGTACTTTGCAAAGGAGACAGGCGTTCCCTGTGTAATGAACATCTGGACCGGAGACGGCTTCAAGGATGTGCCCGCTGACAGAATGGGTCCCAGGATGAGATATAAGGATTCCATTGAACAGATTCTTTCCGAGCCTTTTGACAAGAATCTGGTAAAACCCTGTGTAGAGTCCAAGGTATTCGGTATCGGCGTTGAGGCATATACGGCCGGAAGTGCTGAATTTACACTGAGCTTTGCTGCTACGCATGAGGGCTGCCTGCCTTTGATGGACAACGGACATTATCATCCTACTGAGGTGGTTTCCGATAAAATTCCGGCACTGCTTTGCTTCTATCCTGAGATTGCATTACATATTACAAGACCTATCCGCTGGGACAGCGACCATGTAGTGCTCTTCGATGATGAGACGAAGGAGATGGCAAAAGAAATTGTTCGCTGCGACGGACTTGACCGTGTGTACATGGCTCTGGACTACTTTGATGCAAGCATCAACCGTGTATCTGCATGGGCTATGGGCTTCAGAAGCTGGCAGAAGGCACTGCTTTCCGCACTGTGTACTCCCAACGAGGCACTGAAGAAGCTGCAGGATGAAGCAAGAATGACCGAACTGATGGTAGAGCAGGAAGCAATCAAGACACTGCCGCTGGGTGACATCTGGAACGAGTACTGTGAGCGTCAGGGTGTTGTATCCGACAAGGAATTCTATGCAGAAGTGAAGAAGTACGAAGATGAGGTTCTTTCTAAGAGAGCATAGAATCGGAGATTGCGGGGTGCCCTTGGGTACCCCGTTTGCACGAAAGCCGCGCAGACGGCAGAAATGAGGGAAAGATATGAACAATATTTTTGGCGTAAAGGTAATGGAAGATTATATCCGTATGTGCCATGACGGTGTGAGACAGGGATGGCATGAGAGAAACGGCGGAAACCTGACTTATCGCATGAAGGAAGAAGAGGTGGCAGAGTGCCGTCCCTACTTCAAGGCGGAGCCCGGTCCCTGGGTGGAGCTTGGCGTGCAGGCAGACAACCTGAAGGGAGAATATTTTATTTCCACCGGAAGCGGAAAGTTCCTGCAGAATGTCGGACTGGAGCCCCAAAACAGCATCTGTATTGTGGAAATCAATGACAAGGGCGATTCCTATCGCATTGTATGGGGACTGGAGAACGGCGGAAGACCTACCAGTGAGTTTCCGACCCACTTCATGAACCATTCCGTCAGAAAGCGTGTGACAAAAGGTGCAAACAGAGTGATTTATCATGCGCATACACCTTATGTGATTGCGCTGACCTATGTGCTTCCTCTGAAGGCCGAGGTGTTCACCAGAATGCTCTGGAAGAGCGCTACCGAGTGCTGCGTGGTATTTCCGGGCGGCGTCGGCGTTGTTCCCTGGATGGTCCCCGGCGGTCCTGAAATTGCAAAGGCAACCTGCGTGCTTATGGAGAAATACGATGCAGCTATCTGGTCCTTCCACGGCTTGTTTGTATCCGGACCTGATTTTGATACCGCGTTTGGTCTGATGCACACTATTGAGAAGGCTGCACAGATTGCATCCATTGCTCTGGCGGCAAACGGCGGCAAGGCACCCAGGCAGATGATTACCGATGACAATATCCGTGCAATCGGAAGAGACTTCGGCGTAGAGCTGAATGAGGAAATTTTAAACTACCAGCCCGAACCGGATGAGATTTTCTGCTAGCAGTAAAAGGGCGGCATAACTTACGTATGGTAGGTTATGCCGCTCTTTTATTGGCTCGTTATGATAATGATTATTGGTGGAGGTGTCTGTTTTGCAAGAGGGTGCGGGCTTGAATTCTCCCGAGTTACCCATTATACTATAAATAGCCGATTGAATATGGATAGAGGGGGATGAACAGAATGGATTTCTCGGATCAAATCTTAAAAGAATATAGAGAAAATGCTGACAGACGTCTTGCATTCAGTTGCCGTTTGATGATTGGGTTTATGCTGTTGGTTGCATTGCTAAACTTAATCGGTATATTTAAAATAGATCCGATACCGTTATATACAACGGTCGCCATATCTGTTTTTAATTTTTTTCTGCCAACTTTATTTTGCGATATTTTGAAAAAACGAACTGTCTGGTTTCGATATTTTGTTTTGACAATTATGGTGTTGCAATCAGGACTTCAGTACGCGGTATTGTCCTATCATACCATTATCATGCTGGTATTCCCTTTGGTGCTGGCTTGTCTGTACAATGAGAGAAAATATGTGATTTACACAACAATTATAAGCATCCCCATGATTGTTTTGTCTCATCTGGGAGCATATTATCTGAAGGTTGTTCCGGATGAGCCGCTTATAACGTTGAAAGGAACTGTTTTTTACGGAATTGTTCCCAGAGTGATTGAATTTTTTGCTGTTGCGATAGTATGTTATTTTATTTCCGAACGTATTGAGCAGTTGATTCAGACGCTGGCAAGTAAAAATTGTGAGCTTTATGAAGATCAGGAAAATCTGATTCAGTCATTGTCGCAGATTATTGAGGTGAAGTCGGAGAATACCGGACAGCATGTAAGGCGGGTTGCTGAGTATACGGAACTTTTGTGCAGGAGCCTGGGGTATTCGGATGAAGAAAGCTGGAAAATCGGACTGGCATCCATGATGCATGATGTAGGAAAGATTATGATTCCTGAAGAAATACTTGAGAAGCCGGGAAAACTCACACAGGAAGAATTCGAGATTGTAAAAAAGCATACGCAGTATGGTCGCCGGATGCTGGAAAAATCTCCCGGTGAATTATTTCATATATCAACCAAGATAGCGGATCAACACCACGAAAAATGGGATGGAACGGGTTACAACGGCTTGGCAGGAGAAGAGATTACACCTTATGTACGTTGTGTCGCACTTGCGGATGTATTTGATGCACTTGTAAGCCGTCGTGCGTATAAAAGGGCATGGACTCCCAAGGAGGCTTATGATGAAATTGTAGCTCAGAGAGGAAAACAATTTGACCCCAGAGTTGTGGATGCGTTCACCAGTAATTTTGAGCAGTTCGTTGAGATTATGAAGCGTTATCCGGATGAATATTCGGCTTGAATGAGATTTTCCGGAAAATCTACTTCTCTTATCAGCTTCCATGCCTCATCGGCTTCTCCGATATGCCGTTTTCCATGGCTGTCGCTGGAAAGCAGAATGGGGCAGGAGAGTGCTTCACAGGTCTGCAGCAGCTTCGCAGCGTTGGCATGGCAATCCTTCCGGTAGCTGTCCGGCAGCAGGGATACATTGTTTAACTCCGGCAGTACATTACAGGACAGAGCGGCCTCTACCAGTTCCCGATAGTCTACAGGAAAGCGGGAGTCGTCGCAGTGCCCGATGATTTTCACCTTCGGATGGCGCATGGCACGGATGTAAGCCCGTGTGTTTTCCGGAGTGGAACCGGAGGTATAGATGGGGCGGTGCATGCTGATGATGCAGTAATCCAGTGTTTCCAGAATTTCATCCGGCACATCCAGAGTCCCGTCTTTGTCCAGAATATTTGCTTCCACACCGTAGCGGAGTTCAATGCCGAAACGTTTCCGCTCGCATAGAAAGAGATTGCGGAAATAGGAGAGATTGGCGCTGCCTGATGTGGCAGGGCCGTGGTCACTTATGCCCAGAATCTCCATGCGGCGTGTAGCCGCCTCCTTTGCCAGATCCGTTACCCGGTCGGTAGTACCGTGACCGCTGGCAATTGTGTGGGTGTGCAGGTCAATCCGCAGGTAACTGCCTGCTGACTCTGCCGACATGGATGCCTTATTTTCGCATTTCGCCTGCTGCGAGTTCAGAGTTTCTGATTGCACATATGTTCTTTTTGATATATCTGTCTGATTCTTGTTTTCCATAGCTACAGTATTGCTCATATCGTTTGCAAAGTCAAGAATAAGCGGGAGAATTTTAAACTGATTCCGCGGAAAAGCACAGAAATCACGTTAAAATCCAACAACATCAAAAAAGAAACCACAAAAAAGATGCAAAAAGAATGTTTGTTTCGTTGACATTTAAGATAGAGGAGAATATACTGGAAATTAGCATAGTGTGCCTCGCACTGCCGGGGCTTTAGATAAGAGGAGCATACCAAAAGAGAGGAGTCGTTATGGCGAAATATTATACTCTTGAAATTCCGAAAACAGACAGAATTCCGAAGCTGGTGTCGGACCTTTTTGCAAAGATGCCGGAAATTGAATCCGCAAGAGCAAGGCTGATTACCGAAAGTTACCGGAGCACGGAGGACAAGCCCATTGTGATGCGCCGTGCCCTGGCCTTTGAGCATATTCTGGACAATATTCCCATTGTAATCAGACCCGGAGAACTGATTGTGGGAAGTACCACCCTTGCACCCAGAGGATGTCAGACCTATCCTGAGTTTTCCTATAAATGGCTGGAAGCAGAGTTTGACACGGTGGCAACCCGTAAGGCAGATCCCTTTTACATATCGGAACAGACAAAGAAGGAGCTTTTGGAGGCAGACGCTTACTGGGAGGGGAAAACCACCAGCGAGCTTGCAACCTCGCTGATGGCACCGGAAACTCTGAAAGCCATAGAGCACAATATTTTCACTCCGGGAAATTATTTTTATAATGGTGTGGGCCATGTGACCGTACAGTACGATAAGGTGCTTGCGATTGGCTACGAGGGCATTATCGCGCAGGTAGAAGAGGAACTGGCAAACTGCAATCCGGGAGACAGCGACTACTGTACCAAAAGCCGGTTCCTGCAGGCTGTTATTATCAGCTGTAAGGCGGTAATCCGTTATGCAGACCGTTATGCGCTCCTTGCGGAAAAGGAAGCGGCTTCCTGCAAGGATGCTTCCAGAAAGAAGGAGCTTTTGCAGATTGCGGCAAACTGCCGTCGTGTTCCGGCAAAGGGAGCAACCTCTTTTTATGAGGCGTGCCAGAGCTTCTGGTTTGTGCAACAGCTTTTACAGCTGGAGTCCAGCGGACATTCCATTTCTCCCGGACGCTTTGACCAGTATATGTATCCTTATTATAAGAAGGACTTGGATGCAGGCAGATTGACGAGGGAATTTGCCCAGGAGCTGCTTGACTGTATCTGGGTGAAATTAAATGATCTGAACAAGTGCAGAGATGCTGCCAGCGCAGAGGGCTTTGCAGGCTACAGCCTGTTCCAGAACCTGATTGTAGGCGGACAGGACAAGGATGGCTGTGATGTGACGAACGATTTGTCCTTTATGTGTATTACAGCTTCCAAGCATGTTTTTCTGCCCCAGCCTTCCCTTTCCATCCGCGTGTGGAACAAGAGCCCGCACGATTTACTTTTAAAGGCGGCGGATTTGACGAGAACGGGAATCGGCCTTCCCGCTTATTATAACGACGAAGTAATTATCCCTTCCCTGCTCAGCCGGGGACTGACGCTGGAGGATGCGAGAGAGTACAATATCATCGGCTGTGTGGAGCCGCAGAAGGCGGGTAAGACCGAAGGGTGGCATGACGCTGCCTTCTACAATATGTGCCGCCCTCTGGAACTCGTATTTTCCAACGGTTGGGATAAGGGTGAGAAAATCAGCATAGAGACCGGAAGGGTAGAGGATATGACTACCTTTGAGGAGTTCTATGATGCATACAAGAAGCAGATGGAGTACAATATTTCCCTTCTGGTGAATGCGGACAATGCCATTGATGTGGCACATGCAACCCGTTGCCCGCTGCCTTTCCTTTCCTGTATGGTGGACGACTGCATCAAGAGAGGAAAGACCGTGCAGGAGGGCGGTGCGGTTTACAACTTTACCGGCCCTCAGGGGTTCGGTATTGCCAACATGGCAGATTCCCTGTATGCCATCAAAAAGCTGGTGTTTGATGAGAAGAAGGTTACATTGGCAGAGTGGAAGCGTGCCCTTGCCATGAACTACGGACAGGGCTTTGACGAAATCAGCGCCGCGGAAATCGTGACACAGATTGTAAAAGAGATGTCGGAGAACGGCATGAGCGTTGATGAAAGCCAGATTGCTGCCATGATTACCACGGTGATGAACACGGAGCTTCCCGCAGAGGAAAAGAAGAAATATAAGGAGCTGCGGGCGATGATTGACGAGGTTCCCAAGTTCGGAAACGATGTGGAGGAAGTGGACCTGTTTGCCAGAGATGTGGCTTACACCTATACAAGACCCTTGTTGAAATACAGGAACCCCAGGGGCGGACAGTTTCAGGCGGGACTTTATCCGGTTTCCGCAAATGTGCCTCTTGGTGCGCAGACCGGAGCAACACCGGACGGCAGACTGGCACATACCCCTGTGGCAGACGGGGTTTCTCCTTCTGCGGGAAAGGATGTCCACGGTCCGACCGCTGCGGCAAACTCTGTAGCGAAGCTTGACCACGGCATTGCCTCCAACGGAACGTTGTTTAACCAGAAATTCCATCCGACAGCACTTTCGGGGCAGCAGGGGCTGGAAAACTTTGTGGCGTTGATTCGCTCCTACTTTGACCAGAAGGGAAGCCATATGCAGTTTAACGTGGTGGACAGGGAAACACTTCTGGATGCACAGGCACATCCTGAAAAGTACGCGCATCTGGTAGTTCGTGTGGCGGGCTACAGTGCATTGTTTACAACACTGTCCAAGTCCCTGCAGGATGACATTATCCGAAGGACGGAGCAGGGCTGGTAGGATTGAGAAGTTTGCCCACCGCATGGGGCGAGAACAGATGGAATACCCCACCGCGGTAAGGGTATGAGA
>JBJEJG010000125.1:0-1964 GCA_051877795.1 Acetatifactor sp. | reverse complement strand
CCCACCGCATGGGGCGAGAACAGATGGAATACCCCACCGCGGTAAGGGTATGAGAATAGTAAAAAATGCCCTCGGACGAGTGAACGTGAGAGGGGCATGGGTATGGATATGAGTTTTGATATGAGTTACTTAGAAACAAAGGGACGGATATTTGACATTCAGCGCTATTCCATCCATGACGGCACCGGCATCCGCACTATTTGCTTTTTGAAAGGGTGCGTGTTGCGGTGTAAGTGGTGTTGTAACCCGGAATCCCAGGAATACGCCATTCAGGTGATGACTGTCCGTGGAAAGAAAAAAATAGTTGGCCAGGATGTGACGGTAGCAGAGGTTATGGAGACCGTGGAGCGTGACAGACCCTATTATGACCGCTCCGGCGGTGGACTGACGCTATCCGGCGGGGAAAGCCTCTGCCAGCCGGAGTTTGCAAGGGACCTGCTGCGTGCGGCGAAGGAGAGCGGTATCAACACCGCCATGGAGAGCATGGGATGTGCCAAGTGGGAGGCGATTGAGCAGATACTGCCGTACCTCGACCATTATCTGATGGACATCAAGCACATGAACGGTGCGAAGCATAAAGAATTTACGGGAAAGAGCAATGAACTGATGCTGGAGAATGCCAGACGGATTGCGGAGTCGGGACAGACGAAGCTGAGCATCCGTGTACCTGTGATTCCCACTTTTAATGATACTCCTGAGGAAATTAAGGCGATAGCCGTATTTGCGGACAAGCTGCCCGGGGTGGACGATATCTACCTGCTTCCTTACCACAGGCTGGGACAGGATAAGTACGAGGGATTGGGCAGAACCTATCTGCTTCCCGACATTCTTCCACCCGAACCGGAGCAGATGCAGATGCTGAAAAAGGTTGTGGAGACAAATACGAAGCTGCGATGCCAGATTGGCGGATAAGGCAGGAAATGCCATGAGCCGGAAAATTGAATAGTGTTGCGTTGACAATAGAGCAGTTAAATGATATTCTATTAGTAGAAAAAGTGCTACCGATAGACGGTTAGCCCTATATTTGATTAGTTATAAAGATAACCGCTCAAGTTTGTCAGGCTCGGGGCGGTTATTTTTGTGCTCTGCTTAAAAAATTCGCTTTTGGTTTATGAACAAATATTTAAGCAATTTGAACCGTATAGAGTTTGCTGTAGCATATGCCTGTACCGGACGCTGCAAACATTGCTCGGAAGGTGAACACAGTGGTTTTGGCGAACATATTGACGCAGAAACGGCAGACAGAATTGTGAGGGAAGTGCCAGACAGATACAAAATTACTTCGGTTATGACCTTTGGTGGGGAACCGTTACTCTATCCTGAAACAGTATATGCGGTACATACGGCAGCGCGGGAATGTGGAATTCCAAAACGACAGCTCATAACAAATGGTTTTTCCAGCAAAGAAATTTCGAAGTTTAAGGCTGTTGCCGGGGAGACTTGCACAAAGCGGAGTGAATGATATCCTTCTTTCCGTGGATGCCTTCCATCAGGAGACGATACCGCTTGAACCGGTCAAGGAATTTGCTGTGGAGGTAATGAGACTTGGGGGGGCGCTTACGTGTTCATCCGGCATGGCTTGTGGATATAGAACACGATAATCCATACAATCGCCGTACATCGGAGATACTTGCTGAGTTTGAAATGATGGGGATTTCCAGGTCAAACGGAAATGTGATTTTCCCGAGTGGAAATGCACTGAAATACCTGAGTGAATATTTTGATTTGGACAAGGAGTATACCAGCCCTTATAAAGAAAACCCGGCAGATATCCGTGCAATCTGTGTTGCCCCAAATGGAGGTGTGCTGGGTGGAAATGCTTACCGGTCTGATATCATGGAAATATTGGAGAAGTATATGCCGTAGGGTGGTAAGTATAGACAGGAATTACCGCCAAAAACAAGGGAAGGTGAAAAATTGGCGGTAAAGGAAGACGGGAATTACCGCCAAAAACAAGGGGAAGT
>JBJEJG010000124.1:0-2304 GCA_051877795.1 Acetatifactor sp. | reverse complement strand
TGACTTTACATCCTCTTTCATACGGAGCAGATTTTTTCTCTGGGTTTCCGTGGGATTTTCAGACAGAGGGAAGAGGGCGTCAATATACTCATATACCTGATGGTCAGAAAGTTTCTGCCGATTCAAGCTGTCAATGGTCCTGCCAAGCTCTGCCATATACTTTTCGGCGTAGAGAAGGGTGGCCCGGGCCTCCTTCAGTTTCCCGTTGATGTCGCCTACATGATTGGTAGACCAGCTTCGCTTTGCCGTAGAGAGGGCAAGGTTCAATGTATTCTGGCATACAACGCGAATCGGCGTCATGGCTGCTTTGATGGCTCCCGTTCCGTCATGGCTGTTCATAAAGACCAGGTACGGTGTGATCTCATCCCCGCTGATGATGTAGCGCTGCGGAAGCTTTGCAAGGATCCAGGTGCGGCGGCCGTTCTGCAGACTCCCGGCAGTCTCATAAGTAACGCCCTCGCCTAACAGGGAATCTGTAAAGGCGAAGGCGTCTGCGTTCTGGACGACCTTGTAGCGGTCCGTAACTACCCCCAGCACCTGGTTGTCGGTTTCTCTTATATTGGCTTTGAAGCTTTGCACAGGAATGCCGTCCTCCGTGCAAAGCTTCTTCTGAATCACCCTCCAGTCAAGCCCCGCAAGCTGCAAAGCTGCTGCAGAGGTTGGAGCCTCTGCTACCAAGGTTCCCAGGCCGTGCCAAGGTTTGGTGCGGGTGTAAAACATGGTTTCTACGTTTGCTGACATAAATATTACCTCCTTGAATTGTATGATATAATATTGGTTTGAAGGAAATAATCCTGAATTATTCACGGCGATAGATTCCTAGAAGAAATCTGCGCCAACATGTTTTTATATTGACATCTCAGAAGAATAATTAAAACCTTTATCCACAAAAGGGCGCAAAATCACCTTGGGTTATCAACAGGCTGGTTTCTGGGATTATCAAAGTTCACCGGTTACTGGTTTTGCTTATTCCAGCTGAGGCTGCAGCTTCCAGATGTTATCCAGTGTTTCATAAAACTCATGCTTATAAGGACAGCTGCTGCAGAGCTTGAATACCGTATATCTTGCTGAATGCACCGCTTTCGCAGCGATTTTCAGCAGCTTCAAGCGAATGGTATCTATCCGCTGCTTCCGCATAGTTGCGGATAATGCCAGCCGTCGGAACCAATTGAACAGGTTGTATGCAAGGGCATGGACACGTAAGCGGTTGGCATTGACCACTTTGGAGCGGCTGCTGACAGAGGAAAAATCAAAGCCGCTTTTGCTTTCCTTAATGAAATTCTCCATTTTGCCCCGCCCACAGTAAAACTGGATGATCTGGTAAGGTTCCATTTCCATCGTGGTGACGAGGAACGTGAACATATGCACCAGTTGGTTTGTTGGCTTCTCTACCTTGAAGACAACCCTCCTCGGATGTGACCAACTGGCCGCCTGGTACATAAACTCCCCGTATTCCACGGCATAATCGATCTGGTTATTACGTGTTGCCCGGTAAAGTGCCTCTTCAGCATCCGCCGCGAACTTTCGGAGCACCTGGTTCTCTTTCAGGCGGATTACATACTTGCAGTCATTGTCTTCACAGGCTTCATACAGATCCGGGGACGCAAAGCCGCTGTCACCGCGCAGATATATAGGAAGTGATGGGTATTTTTCCCGGTATTCCTGCATCAACGGTATCATAAAACTGTCTGCGTCCTTACTGCAGTATTGCGTGCCATCCCGGAGTTCCACCTTCAGAAGATCCCCGGTAAGACCGTCAAAGCAAAGGAGCGGATGGTAGCCATGTGCCTGATAATGGTAATTATAGCCTTCTCCTTCCTGATGCCCGTAAGTGTCCAACAAGGTAGAGTCAAGGTCAAAAAGCATGTGTTCAGGATGTTTGATGGAGTAGACGATCTCGCGCATTTTCTTGTCAATTTCGTCAAACTGGGCAAGGGTGTCTTTATCCATCCGGCTCCAGAATCTGGACAATGTAGGCTGCGAAGCCAGGGCATCTTTCTCCAGAATAGCCGTCATAACCGGATCTTTTGTCAGTTCATCTGCGCAATCATCTTCAAAATATGCGGCAATGATCTGGTAGATCACCTGCATGAGGTTGTCTGGATCGGTATGTGTGCGGCTGTTTGTGTGGTCATTGGTCTTGAAAAGCTTTTTGACCAGCTTAAGAAGCCCAATTTTTGCGGCGAATTCCTTGATGAGAAGCAGACCGCCAGCAGAAGAAAGGTCGCCGCCATTGAAATTTATTTTAATTTCTATAAATGAGCAAATTTAAAAAAATGCACAATAAGTCATGCTACTAATGCC
>JBJEJG010000123.1:0-11729 GCA_051877795.1 Acetatifactor sp. | reverse complement strand
AGGTAAAGCGTATATATCCGCCTTCCCGTTCAATGACAATCCTGTCAACAAATCGGACTGTGGATTTCTTCATTCTGGGATTCACACAGAAGTTCCGGAAGTCATGCTCTCCCTTCAAAACCTCTGCCGCGCGGCGCATCAGCTCCACATCCGGCTTCTCCTCCAGACGGGTATAATATTTTCTGTCAAAGACGGGCTTTACTTCTCCGTCAAAGCAAGTATACTGGTAAGTTTTGCCGATGGCATTATACCGCGCATGAAATCTGGGAGAAGCCTCCTTCATCTCAAGCACCGCAATGTCATCCGGCAGGTACCGGTTAAGATAATCCCTGATTTCTTCCGGGGACAAATCTGTTTCCAGATTGACATTCGCCACCATCCCCTTTGCATGAACGCCGCCGTCGGTGCGGCCTGCACCGATAACCTCAACCTCTTTCCCACACATAAGAGACAGCACACCTTCCAGTTTTCCCTGTATCGTCGTCTGATCCGGCTGACGCTGCCAGCCGTAATAGCGGGTTCCGTCATATTCTATGAGCATCTTATAATTTTTCATCCACATTCTCCGTTTCCGTTGCCTTCATCTCTTTCATTCCCTTCCTCTTCCAAATGCCGGTGCAGTACCGCAGCACACAGACTGTGGCCGTAGCCGCCCAGGTTACACCGGTAGTCACCCAAATACCCCAGTAGCCCAGAGCCGGAATACTCGTCAGAGCATGGGAACATCCGACTCTGCAGACAACCTCCGTCATCCCGTTCAGCAACGCAAAACCCGTATCACCGCAGCCGTTTAGAACCGATCTGGTCACATGAATCATACCCAGGAACACATAAAATAAACTGTTGATTTGAAGCGCTCTTGTACCGATGGCAATGACCTCCGCCTCTTTGACAAAGGCTCTTACAATTGTTTCTCCAAACAGATGGGCAACGGGAATCATCAACAGTCCAAAACCAACTGCAACCGCTGCCGACTGCCTGTATCCTTTTTTTACTCGTTCGGAGTTACCCGCACCAATATTCTGCCCCGCATAAGTGGTCAATGCTGTGCCAAGAGAACCAAATGGCTGCTGAACCAGCAGTTCAATTCTGTTGATGATAGTAGATGCCGCCATGACAGATTCTCCGAAGCTGTTGGTTACCCCCTGCAGTACAATACAGGACAGGGATATCATGGCACTCTGAAGGGCAAGAGGAACGCCCAACAAAAAAGCGCGGGAAATCATCTCCTTTTCGGGGTGCAGTTCCTCTCTTCGAAGTCGGAAATACGACATCCTCTTATAGGCGTAAATCACGCAGCTAATTGCTGATACAAACTGTGCCACAGCGGTGGCAAATCCGACCCCGAAGACCCCCCACTGAAACTGCAATACAAACACAAGGTCAAGAACTACATTGATAATGCTGGATAAAATCAAAAAATAAAGCGGTGTTCTGGAATCCCCCAACGCGCGCAGAATGGCCGACACCCCATTATAAAATACCATGCCCAGAATCCCCGCACAGGTAACACGCATATAAATTACAGAGTCTGCCATAATTCTCTCCGGCGTGGACAAAAGTCTCATAATCTGCGAACTGAATACGATTCCCAGAATGCTCGTCAAAATGGCTGTTACTCCCAGCACATACAGGGCATTTGCAATAGCCTCTCTGATTTTCTGCTCATTATGTGCGCCGAAATACTGTGCTACCAGTATACCAATGCCGGCAGTAAGACCGCTTACCAGTGCAAAACTACAATTGACTACAGAACCACAGTTTCCCACTGCCGCCAGTGCATCAGCCCCCACAAAATTTCCAACTACCAGAGAATCTACCATATTATAGAACTGCTGGAAAAGATTTCCCACAAGAAGCGGCAGCATAAACCTCAGTATGTGCCCCAGGGGATTGCCTACTGTCATATCTGCCGTGCCGGCTTTTTTACAGAAATCTGCTTCGCCAATACTTTCTCCGGTTGCGTTATTTGTTATTTTTTCAACTGCCTTGTCCGCATTTGTCTCTCCCAAGGTAATTTCCTCCGTATCTGCGTGGTGAACCGTCCTGCAAATATCCAGGCCAATCACACACATCCTACAGCAAAATCACAGAGAAAACCATAAGAAAATTACTCTTTTTTGCAGAAATAACTTATATCTTCTTAATTTTACCTTTACGCCCCGCATCTCGCAAGCAGTTCTTCCCATCTTCTGTCCGTCTCCTGCTGGAATGCTTCCAGAAGATGTTCGCTGCCCGGTGCAAACAAATGCTTAAAGCGCCCCTGCTTCTTTAGAAAATCTTCCAGAGGCAGCTTGTTTTTGGGCTTATAGTTCAATATCCACTTTCCATCCACTACCTCAAACAGCGGCCAGTAGCAGGTTTCCACCGCCAGCTTACAAATTTCGATGAGCTCGGAGGTCTCATATTTCCAGCCTCTGGGACATGGCGCCATAATGTTCAGGAAAGCCGGGCCTGGCGTATAAATTGCTTTCTCCGACTTTACATACAGGTCCTTCATGTTCCCAATAAAGGTAGTCTGCGCTACATAGGGAATATTGTGAGCCGCAATGATTGCCGCCAAATCCTTTCTCGCCTGAGGCTTTCCGTCGGAAACTCTGCCACTGGGCGTTGTGGTCGTATCCGCATACTGTGGTGTCGCAGAGGAGCGCTGCACACCGGTATTCATGTAAGCGCCGTTGTCGTAGCAGACATAAACCATGTCATGTCCTCTTTCCATAGCTCCTGACAGAGACTGCAGGCCGATGTCATAGGTGCCTCCGTCGCCCCCGAATGTGATAAATTTATAGTCGGAAGAAATCTTTCCCTTCTTTTTTAGCACATGATATGCCGTCTCCACACCGGAGAGCGTCGCTCCTGCATTTTCGAAGGCACTGTGTATGTAACTGTCCTCATATGCAGTGTAGGGATACATATAGGTGGACACCTCCAGACAGCCCGTAGCATTGCCGACTACCGCCCTGTCTCCGGGATGCAGTGCCTTCAGCACATTTCTGACTGCAATGGAACCGCCGCACCCTGCGCACATCCTGTGCCCCGGCGCCAGACGTTCCTGCCTCTCCTGAATTTCTCTGAAATTGAATGCCTGTTGTTCCATATGATTCATTCCTCGTCTTTCTCTGATACATTGCGCTTCAAACAGTCACCCTGCTCTACTCTCTCAGTCCCAGATACGGATATTCCTCAAAATGCAGTTCGCCCGCCGCCATTTTTTCCAGCCACCCGAACACTTCTTCCATATCCTCTACTCTCACATCCCGTCCGGACAGTCCGTACATGATGTTGACGGTTTCCGCCATTGCTTTTTCTCTGTACAGTGCGGCTGTCACCTCTGCTCCCAGAGGGCCGCCGTTTCCGCTGTAGCTCTCTGCCCGGTCCATAATGCCGATGGCCTTACAGTGTTTCAACGCTTTCGCAATCTCCTCGCCGGGGAAGGGCCGGAACACGCGAATTTTCAGAAGTCCCGCCTTTACGCCCTTCTCACGCAACGCATCAATGGCATCCTTTGCCGTGCCGCACACAGAACCGATTGCCACCACTGCATACTCTGCATCCTCCAGCCGGTAGCCCTCAAAAAAGCCGTAGTGCTGTCCGGTCAGCTCCTCAAATTCCCTCGCAACATCCAATATTACCTGCTTTGCATTCTTCATAGCCTCCGCCTGCGCCTTTTTCGCTTCCATGCAATAGTTGGATACCGCATAAGGACCTACCGCCATAGGCTCATCCTCATTCAACAGATAATGCTCCGGCTGATATTCTCCAACAAATTTTCTGACAGGCTCATCCTCCCAAAGCGTAATGTTCTCCACTGCATGGCTGGTGATAAAGCCATCCTGACATATCATGATGGGCAGATGGACATCCTTATGCTCCGCAATGCGGTGTGCCTGCAGGAAATTGTCGTAAACCTCCTGATTATTTTCCGCATAAATCTGTATCCAGCCGGAATCTCTCGCTCCCATGCTGTCAGAATGCTCCGCATTTATGTTCAATGGACCGGTAAGGCCCCTGTTCACCAACGCCATAACGATGGGCAGCCTGCTTGATGCCGCTACATACAACACCTCCCACATAAGTGCCATACCACAGGAGGAGGTAGCCGTAATGGCTCTGGCTCCCGCCGCCGATGCTCCCATAGCAGCACTCATGGCGCTATGCTCACTTTCCACCGGAATAAACTCTGTATCAATTTCCCCATTTGCAATCATGGACGCTACAAACTGCGGAATCTCCGTGGAAGGCGTGATGGGAAATGCCGGCATCACATCGGGGTTAATCTGTCTGATGGCATGAGCTACCGCCTCATTACCGGACATTCGCGTTTTAATCGACATACTATTTGCCCTCCTTCATTGTAATAGCACCAAAGGGACAAGCCTTTGCGCAGATACCGCAGCCCTTACAGTGGTCATAATCAAATTCCTGTCTCGCGTTATCCTTTACCGGAATACAGCTGTCGGGACAATAGGGCACACACAGCAGGCACTGCTTACATTTTTCCCTGTCCAAAACCGGTGTAGCTGTCCGCCATTCACCGGTATGAAATTGCTTCGAGGTTCCCGGTTCATAAATCTGCAAGCCCTCTGTCAGTTCCCGCCAGCCTGACTTTTCATTGATTTCATTTGCTTTTACTGACATTTCTTTACCTCCTCCAGTGCAAGGCGAAGCGCCTTTAAGTTGCCATCCAGTACTTCCGGCTTCCTGGCAAATTTATGCTGCAGGGAGCCTTCCATTTCCCTCAGGAATACCTCTGTTTCCATCACCTGAGATATTTTTACCATAGCCGCCAGCATAGGTGTATTGGGAAAATACTTACCAAGGGTTTCCATACAAACCTTATGCGCATCAATGATATACACGCCTCCCTCATACCCATTCAAAAGAGGAAGAATCTCTTCGGCAGATTTCAGAGTGTTAATCAAAATTGCCCCATCCGGTTTCAGTCCGGCAGTCACATCCACGGAGTGGAGCAGGGTATCATCTACAACTGCCACAAAATCCGGTTCATAAATATTGGAATGCACTCTGATTTCCCTGTCACTGATGCGGTCGTAAGCCGTGATAGGAGCGCCCATCCGTTCCGGACCGTACTCCGGAAAGCCCTGCACGTGCTTGCCCGCCTGAAATGCCACATCAGCCAGCAGAAGCGCCGCCGTCTTTGCTCCCTGACCTCCTCTGCCATGCCATCTGATTTCCGTTAAGTGTCTCATCTCTTTCTTCCTTTCCAACTAAAAAAACATATGCCGTGCCACTCCTGCTAACAGGACAACTGCGCATATGTTTTCCTATCTCTGCTCACTCATACAAAAAAAGCTTCTACCGTAAACGGTGAAGCCTTGTTGATGCTTGCAATTCCATCTACGACATACCAACATATGCGTCCTCTGTCACGGGAGGAGCCCGTCAGCATCTACTTGCAAACGCTTTTGTGCTGCTACTCGGGAGGGATATTCCTTTTGCTCTACTCGCACCGCTTCTCAGCTGCTGCGGTTCTCTGTGCCTTTCGCAACAAAAGTACTGTCTCCGTCAACGTATTTTTATATTGCTTATGAATTTACGCTTTATTATATTGACGCGTTACAGCATTGTCAAGAACTTTTTAATTTTCTATACCAATAAACGAATATGTATGCAAAAAATGGGTTTAAATCCTGTCCCGGATATTATATACTTTTTTTAGCAGAAATTACTCGGGAGGATATATAATATGCGTGACGAAGAATTTGATAACCTTGGAAGTCAAATCAAAGAACTGCGTATCAAGATGAAACTGACCCAGGCAGAAGTGGCAAATGCCCTGAATGTCACCCCCGGCTATATCAGTAACGTAGAGAATAACAGAACTGCCATGTCTCTCCGTATTCTGATGTACTATGCCCGGTTGATGAATATTTCCCTGGATTCCCTGATTGGACGTGTGGAGCCGGAATACAAGACAACCGCTTTGGACAATGAGCTTTTGCAGCTGATTTCCGGTATGGATGACAAGAGCAAATCAAAACTGATTCAAACCATCAGACTCTGGCAGGACTAAACTCTGCCAGAGTTTTTCGCTATTTTTCTGTGTTTTTCCTCTATACAGCCAAATTTTCGGTAGAGTCCTCTTGTGAAAAGCGGTATATTTGTGTAGAATTCAAATTTAGTAAGCAAAAGGAGTCTACACAATGCATTCCTCTAAAAACATAGATATGACAAAAGGTCCCATTATGAAGCTGGTTATCCTGTTCGCCCTTCCCATCTGTATCGGGAACGTGTTGCAGCAGCTCTACAATACCGTCGATACGCTGGTCATCGGAAACTTCTGCAGTTCCCTGTCTCTGGCTGCCGTCGGCACCAGCACGCAGCCGGTCGAAATTTTCCTTTGCATTTTCCTTGGAATCGGCACCGGCGTCTCCATTCTGGTATCTCAGGCTACCGGTAAAGGAGACACCCACCGAGTAAAGCAGGTAGTTGCAACCGCCACTTCCTTTCTCTATCTCTGTGCTATTCCCATATCTGTCCTGGGACTTATCCTTGGGCCTTATATTTTGAAATTCATGCAGGTTCCCGACGATGCCTGGAACCTGTCTGTCACATACCTGCGCATTATTTTTCTTGGCACGCTGGGCAATATGGGCTACAACATGAATGCCGGCATACTGCGCGGCGTCGGCGACAGCCGTTCCTCCCTGCTGTTTCTTCTCATTTCCTGTGCAGTAAATATTGTTCTGGACATTTTTTTCGTTGCAGGTCTGAGGTTAGATGTTCCCGGAGCCGCCCTCGCCACCATTCTGGCGCAATACTGCTCCTGGATTTTCAGCATCCTGTACCTGAAAAAGCACTACCCGGAACTGGAATATACCGTGCTGCCCAGACACATTGACAGGGATGCACTTGCCTCCATCGTCCGCGTTGGTCTGCCTCTGGGGTTAAACAACTCCATTTACTCCATCGGGCATGTCCTGCAGCAGTCCCTGATAAATGCCCAAGGCTCCGACTATATTGCCGCCTGTGCCGTGGCTTCCAAAATTACGGGAATCGCCAACGTTGCAATCGGCTCCTTCTCCTCCGCTGCCACCACCTTCTCCGGTCAGAACCTGGGTGCGCAGAACTATGCAAGATTAAGAAAAGGCGGCACTACCATTCCCTTCTGGTCCGGCTGCATCACACTAACCTTCGGAATGCTTATCACCATCTTCTGCCGCCCCATCCTTATGCTCTTTACAAAGGATTCCGCCGTTTTGGATCTGGCAGTCCTCTATACCCATGTGGTGCTCCCTTCCACCTGGACCTACGCTATCTTTAACTGCATCATTGCCTTTATCAACGGCATGGGCATCGTAAAATACCCCACTGTCATCAATATCCTGATGCTCTGGGCGGTACGAATTCCCAGTGCCTGGCTGATTAACCGCTATATAGACGGAAAATATGTCATGGCCTGCTTCCCCATCAGCTTCACCTTCGGCATGTGCTGTATGCTCGCCTTCTTCCTGACAAAACGCTGGAAAACCATTAAACAGAAGGCACTGGAGCAGGAGAAAGGCATAGCTTAGAAAAGGAGAATACCATGAAATATTATCTCGCCCCCATGGAGGGGCTTACCACATATACCTTCCGCAACGCCTGGCACAAGTATTACGGCGACGCGGAGAAATACTTTACACCATTCATCTCCAACCGTCACATGAACAGCCGGGAACGCAATGACATTCTGCCGGAACATAATCAGGGGATGGAAACAGTTCCCCAGATTCTCACGAATCGTGCCGACGAATTTCTGGAGCTTGCCCACGCCCTCGCGGATTACGGCTACACGACTGTCAATCTGAACCTTGGCTGTCCTTCCGGTACGGTAGTTGCCAGAAACCGGGGAGCCGGCTTTTTAGGTGTGCCCGGAGAACTGGAAAACTTTTTGGACGAAATATTTGAGAAAAGCCCTTTGAAAATATCCATTAAGACGCGAATCGGCATGCAGAATTTGGAGGAATGGAACCGCCTTCTTTCCATCTATGAAAAATATCCCCTGGCGGAGCTTATCATCCATCCCAGATTACAGAAAGAGGGCTACGGCGGAACACCCCACCTGGAGGCATTCGCAGAGGCATTATCACGACTGTCCGTTCCCCTGTGTTACAATGGAGATATTGTGTCGGAGGATTCTCTGAACAGGGTACTGGCATTTCTGCCCGGAACAGAATCCGTCATGATCGGAAGAGGTATTTTGCAGAATCCGGGGCTGATGGCTGAATTGCGGGCGGCAGACGACCGTATGCTTTCCGACAGCCAACCCGATTTCATCGCCGCATCCTGTTTGGCTGATACATCTTCCCGTACAATCGGCAAGGCAGACCGGCTCGCCACTCTACGCGCTTTCCACGATGAAATTCTGGAGGGCTATATCAAAATCATGTCCGGAGACACCAACACCCTGTACAAGATGAAGGACCTCTGGACTTTCCTTGGACGCAGCTTTGAAAATTCCGACAAGCACCTGAAAAAAATCAAAAAATCCAGCCGTATCAAGGAATATCAAACCGCCGTGGATGCTCTGTTTCGGGAGTGCAGATTTCGTACAGGTCATCCAGTGGAATCTTCGTATTCACAATTTTGAGAATACGGCTGTCCCTGTCCAGTTTTGACACCATTCCGGTTGTTTTCAGGTATTCATCCCTACAAAACCAGATAGCTGTCACCATATCGCCCACTTTGATTTGCTGCAGTCTGCGGTTCAGCTCCTCCGCATAGTCCTCCGTCAGCTCCATCTTGGGCACCACAATCTTTTCCTTTTTCCGCAGGGCATCCGGATATCCCTTCAATGCCGCAAAAGGCATGAACTGCTTCGCCCGCTCTTCCCTGCTCATTCTTGGCCTAGACCCCACTCTTATGCCCTCCTATCTGACGGTTACGCTCCATGGTGGTTGCTCCCTGCTCCAGATTCATTCCCTTCAGAATAGCGTTCTTGCCAAACTTATCCTTAATATCCAGCATGGCCTGCTGAAGCCTGTGCTCCTTTTCCAGTTCCTCCGGGTCTGTGAACAGGTCATATTGCCGGTAAACCTCATCCACCACATTGTTGAAGGTCAGATTCAGGCGATGTATGGGCAGATTGCGATTCACAATCCTCTCGTATAATTTTTCCGCATATGCCATAATCTGTCTTGCCGAACTGGTTGTCACCGTCATGGAAGCGGTTCCATGTGCGGGCTTCGTTTCAAACCTGTTGTTATAGCCCACATGAAGCGTTACCGAATCCGTCACCAGTCCCTTGTCCACCAGTTCCAGACAGAGTAAATCCACCATCTCTTTCACCAGAAGTCTTCCCGTCTCAAAATCCGCATCACAGCCCAGCACCTGTCCGCTGCCGATGGAATTGGCCTTTGACTTATATGCCTTAATATCTTTCATTAAAGTCGTTTCCCGCCCCCAGGCATGGTCTATCATCAGTTCTGCATCCACTCCGAATATACGGTATAGCATATCTTCGTCTGCATGAGCCAAATCTTCCATGGTAAAAATTCCGATTTCCTGTAGCTTTCTCGACAAGCCGTTGCCAATACGCCAAAAATCCGTGAGCGGCTTGTGCTTCCACAATGTCTCACAAAAGCTTTGCTCCGTCAGTTCCCCGATATGATCTTCCACGTGCTTCGCGGTAATATCCAATGCAACCTTTGCCAGATACAGGTTCGTCCCGATACCGCAGGTTGCGGTAATTCCTGTGGTTTCCAGAATATCCTTTATGATTTTCTGTCCCAGTTCCCTCGCCGTCATGCGATACATGGGCAAATAGTCCGTCACATCCATGAACACCTCGTCGATGCTGTAAACATGAATATCCTCTTTTGCGATATATTTCAGATAAATGGCATAAATATCCGCTGATTTGTCGATATAAAGCTGCATCCTCGGCGGTGCCGGAATATATTTGATATTTTTAGGAATTTCAAAGACACGGCACCGTCCGGGCACCCCTAACGCCTTCATAGCGGGAGATACCGCCAGACAGATTGTTTTCTCCGTCCTCTCCAGATCAGCCACCACAAGATTCGTCTTCATCGGATCCAGATTCCGCTCTATGCACTCCACAGAGGCGTAAAAGGATTTTAAATCTATACACATATATGTTCTTTCCATATCTGCCTCCATGCATTCCTCGCAGCCTGCCGCCACGCATTCCGACACAATCTACTTGACAATCTCATAGGGCCAGTCAATCATACCTCCGAAATCACGCACATCCGTATAACCCAGCTTTGCCAGTTCTTCTGCCGCGATAGCACTCCTGCGCCCGCTGCGGCAGTACACCAGAATGGTCTGCTCCTTGTCCGGCAATTCGCTCTCCGCCCTGTCCGAAATACTTTCGTAGGGAATCAGAACCGCACCCTCAATATGCCCTTGCGCAAACTCGTCCTGCTCCCGCACGTCCAACAGAATATAATCCGACCTGCTGTCCATGATTTCCTTTGCCTCTTCTGCCGTAATCTGCATGTATATTGCCTCCTTACTATCGTTGTTTTCCTCTGATGTAGCTTTTCCACAGCCACCTGAAAATAATGCACAGAGCAGTAAAATAGTAACTGCTTTTCGTAATTTTTTGCTGCACAATTCATTTCTTTTTATGGCTGCGCACCTCCTCCAGCATTTCTCTGCCACACTCTGCAATGCTGCATATCCTCATCCGAAAAGCCCCGGCGGAGCATACAAAACAGGATAATTGAAAGCCGCCTATCCCTTACAAGATAAGCGGCCTAAGCTTTCTTATGCTTTCTGAAAATATTCTATCCCACAATTATTACAGGAGGCGGCATACCCTCCTGCCTCTTCCTTCACATAAAGCAGTTTTCCGCAGCTGCTGCATCTTTGTATCCTGATGCCTGAGCCTCCGGGAATCAAATGTAAATCCCCGGGTTCTCCTGATTTTGCTGAGTGCACTGCTACAGCCTTTTCCTGGGCAAGTTCGCTTTCCATATCGAACTCCGGCTCGTCAAAACCAAACATGCTCAACTGTCCATCATCTTCATAATTTTCATATAACCGGATGTCCATAACCTGTCCCCCACTGCCGAAAATAACAATTTACATTTTCAGTATATCGCAGTTTTGAAGCAGTGACAAGTCATTCTCTCTATATTTGCACACTATTGCCTACCAAACCATTCCATCAGATACGCAGCCTCTTCCGGTTTCCCTTCCCGCATCAGGGCAAAGGCGGGAATATGTTTTCCAATGTAATGCAAGTCTGCCATAATCTGTCCGCTTTCTGCCGTATCATAAGACTTTTCCCTCTGAAGATATCTACCCCCATACAGATAGGCCCACTCGTCAATTTGCAGTCCATACTGCCCAATCAAATATTTCAAAATCGCAACTGCTTTATCCCTCTCATAGGGAGTCAATGCCTGAATGCACTTCTTATAGTTGTCATAATCTCCCCAGTAATCATCATCCGCGCGGAAATGTGCCATCAGTCTCCGACACTCTCTATCCATTTCTACTTCATCTTGCGTTTGATACATATGAATCCTCTCTTTTTTACACCATTCGTTATCTTTCTACTTTATTCTAGCAGTCGGTCGAATGTGTGCCTAGACGGATTCCACCGTATTTTCTCGACAAAATTCCGCTAGTTATAATGAAATTACGACAGAGTACGGGGGATTTCGAATGATTTCAGGATAGAATGTCGTCGAAGTAGGATAGAAGAAACTGGGTTCTTAATGATGAACTGGTACTGATAATCAAATATTATC
>JBJEJG010000122.1:0-2368 GCA_051877795.1 Acetatifactor sp. | reverse complement strand
TGAGCCGTGTCGGTCTGCAGGATAAAGCATCTGCTTATCCGTCACAGCTTTCCGGTGGACAGAAGCAGCGTGTAGCCATTTGCCGCGCTCTGGCCATGGACCCGGAAGTAATCCTGTTTGACGAACCCACTTCCGCACTGGATCCGGAGATGGTAGGCGAAGTACTGGACGTAATGAAAGAACTGGCTCACAGCGGCATCACCATGATCTGTGTCACCCACGAAATGGGATTTGCCAGAGAAGTAGCCAGCCGCATCATGTTTCTGGACAACGGCGTCATCGCCGAAGAAGGCACACCCGCCGAAATCTTCAGCAATCCCAAAAATCCCAGACTCAGAGACTTCCTCTCGAAGGTGCTGTAGGGCACTGTCCGGATTTCTCCGGAAGCAACACCTTCTGCACCAGCGACAACAAATCAAATGCGTTTCCTTCCCCATACAGTCTGCTGAACGATTGCGGATGCGGAAACAACCTCTGGCGGCGGAAGGGCTGTGGTGTCCTGCTAAGGGGACCATTGAAAACGTTGGCACTTAACGAGCGGGACTTCAAAAGAAGTCCTGCGAGTTTAGTACCATTACGTTTTCAGCTGAGCGAGAGCGCGTCCCTGTGCAGGACATCACAGCCCTTTCGCCTCACACAACATATTTTTCCACATCCGCCCCCTCAGCAGACTGTATTTTTCCCTCTTTTATGGTATAATGGCTTCAACATCATATGATTTCAGGGAGGTGAAATTATGAGTGATCATTATGTGATTACAATTGCTCGGGGATTTGGCAGCGGCGGTAAGACGATCGGTATTAATCTGTCGGAGGAGCTTGGGATACCCTGTTATGAGGATCAGCTTTTGAGGATGGCGTCCGATTACAGCGGTATCAGCGAGCAGCTGTTTGCTCAGGTGGATGAAAAGCTCAGGGGATCCTATATCAAGAAAAAACTGGCGGGATTTCCCAATATTAACCGGATCGCACAGCCGACTGACAAAAAGTTTGTTTCTGATGATAATCTTTTCAGCATTCAGGCGGAGATCATCCGTCAGCTGGCCGGTTCAGAGTCGTGTATTATTGTGGGTAAATGCGGCAACCTGGCTTTAAAGGATTATCCCAATGTGGTCAGCGTGTTTGTGGAAGCTGATATGGACTACTGTATTCAGAATGTGAAGGAGCGTCTTTGCGTGGATGATGCGGAGGCGGAGCGCATGATTCTGAAGACTGATAAATACCGTTCCGATTATTACAAATATTATTCCGGCGGTAAGGAGTGGAAGGATCCGAAGGCATATGATCTGATCCTCAACAGCGGCAGGATCGGCATGGACAAATGCGCACAGGTAATTAAGGATTTTGTTAAAATCAAACTTGGCGTGGATCAGATATAGTAATATTTTACCGGTTCTGACAGATTCTGTTTTTGGTTCCGGCAAGATCTGAATGGTAAATCTGAATAATCAGGTCCCTTTTCGGGCAAGCTAAGGTGGAAATCCTGTTTCAGGGTTTTCACCTTTTCATTTTTTATTACCAGAAGGGAGTATCGATATGAACTACAGAACAAATTGCGGACAGCATAACAGAAAAGGAAGCAGGATGGCGGCGCGTGTGTGTCTGATGATGCTGCTGCTTTGCGCGGCATTTTCCATGTCGGCCTGCCGTGCGGTGAATGATACGGAATCGGCTATTGAAAACGGGCTGGACGGAGGCACGGATAACAGAAACGAAACAGAGAACGGAGCGACCAATGGTACAAACGGTAATGGTACCGGCAATGGAACGGAAAACGGGGGCACGACAGGCGGCAGCAATAACGGTACAAATGGCGGAACAACCAATGGCGGCAATAACGGTACTGAAAACGGTACGGCAGGCGGAACGGAGAATGGAACAAATAATAACGGCACCAATGGAGGAGCGGTGAACGGCACAGAGAAAGGGACGCTTAATGAAACGAACGGTAACGGAACCGGTACCAATGGAAGATAGAGCTTATGGAAGATAGAGCTTATGGAAGATAGAGCTTATGGAAGGTAAAAACAGAATTGTATTATTGAGATAATACAAAAAGAAAAGCAGTATAAAAATGTCCCATCAACTGATGTTTTATATCAGCGACGGGACATTTTTATGATTATGAAACGTTTTTACTATCTGGCGGTTTAATACACAGCCGGCTGTTAAAGTGTTCAGGAAGACAGCTGGAACTGTCAAATTAACAGGCGGTTATGATTATAATGATAAAAAATTATGCCGATGCAAATTTAAATATGATATATAATTATACTAAAGTTTTAGCTGCCTGTGCTGCGGAAGCTGCATCAGGTGTGTAGCAGTCAGCACCGATTTCATCAGCGAATTCCTGAGTGATGGGTGCGCCG
>JBJEJG010000121.1:0-2375 GCA_051877795.1 Acetatifactor sp. | reverse complement strand
CTGTAATGTCGTCTATGATTCCGTTTATATATGCTATCATGTTTTTTCTCCGATGTCAGTTTGTATTTTCATCTAAGTAAAGCTGTGCCCTGTTTTGAATGATTGCAGCAACTTCAGAAGCAGTCTTGTCTCCTGCAAAGAAAGGATCAAGCTCTTCTGTCAGAATGGAACGCAGTGCCGTGACCGTATACTGAGGAGCCGCCAGTGATTCCAGAATTTTCTCAAATTCCGCTCTGTTTTCCTCCGTCAGATAGTCATAGACGGGATTTCCATTCTTATCGTATTTTGAAACTGGCTGTTCCATGTAATATTCCATTGCATCCTGCCGCACAGGGAAACCGCTTCCTTCATAGGCGTACCGCTTCTGTTCTGCCTCCGACAAAAGAAATGAAATAAATGCCCATGCACCATCCTTACACTTGGATTCCCTGTAGATACTGTATTGCTCTGTCGCACTGATAATATGACAAATGTTTCCGTCCATGGTTGGATAGCCCGCAAATACCGCCTTATTTCGATATTTTGTACACTTATCCTGATAGTCCTTCAGGTTAAGCAAATATTCAAACTTAACTTGTCCGTTGCTGCGCAGAAAATCATCCAGTTCTTCCTCCAATGTGTTATAGAAACGGCCCTGCTGCGGCTGCGCATAGGAAATTCTGTTCATGGCTTCCAAAAGAGCAATAAATTCAGGACTGTCAAAGCTGCATTTTCCTTTTTCCCAGTCAACAAAATGGTTCAGGTTTGCCTCCAGCACACAGCGAAGCATATTAAAAGAATAATTATATTGCAGAAAATCTCCCTGTTCTTCTGCCGCCAACTGTAAAAATTTATCTACGGTCAAACCGGAAGCGTCTGCTCCCTTTGCGGACATGCCCAGAGTACTGATAGTAAACCGGGTAGTCAGAGCCGTCAGTTTTCCATTCGCATGATCTGCCGTCCAGACAGCTTTCAGAATATCTTCTTCCTGAAAGCTGCCACTCTGCTTCACATAGGGTTCCAGATTTTCAAGCAGCCCTTTACTCTCCAGTATTTCTCTCTGAATGTCGCTGACCTCTATTATATCGGGAATTCCTTCCGGGTCGAACAGCATCGTCTCCAGAGGATTTTTTGTCTGCTCATATTCCCGTATCTTCACATAATACTCCCGGCTGGAACGGTTAAAACGTCGAACGCTTCCCTCAACTGCGTCAGCAAATGTAGTCCCCAGTGTGATTTCCTTCTTTTCCGGAAGATACGCCTGATCCACATAAGAAATTTCGGCTGTCTCCGGTTCCTGCCTGTAGGCTCCGTCCTGGAAAAGCCGCATTCTGTACAGCCCGTCTCCCTGCGCCTCACCAACCCGCAATTCTGATATGTCTATGCCGTTGATATTCAGATTTTTGTCATCCCAGCGAAACAGTTCCTTTGCCTCACCACTCGCAGGATGATACTGCCAGAGCGTATGCTCTGTTGAAACAAGAAGCCCCAGTTCACATCCGCTCAGTAATACTTTACTGTCCCATGAATTTTCACTCATCTGTGACGGCAGGCTAAGATTTTCTTCCTGTCCCACACTTCCCTTTTCAAAATCAAGTCTGAGTGCCGTGATGCCGGTTCCCCATTCGTCTATCCAGAGCCAGGCTCCGTCCGTTCCGCCGTCCGCCAGGCCGGAAGGGATAAAGGAAACAGCCCCCTTCCCTTTGTATTGTCCCTCATTGTCAAACAGAAATAGCATATTAAGGGAGATGTTTAACAGTGCCAGATTACCCTGACTGTCCGCATATAGCTGATAAAGCAGGTTATCATCCGGGATATCAGCATCTACCTCTGTTTTGTAAAGCTCCTCACCGGATAACGTCTGCTTTTTTAAAAAGAATTTTTTCTCTTCCCCCTGTCTCTCCCTGCCGAACAGATACAGAAAATCATTTCGGTCTGCACATATGCAGAACACTTCCAGACCATTTTCCTCCTGTACAATAAGCTCTGGGGAGCCCGTACCGTCCAGTGGGATGCGCCAGTAGCTGTTCTGTCTCTCGGCATTCAGTTGGTCATATCCCCATTCCCGGTATACGAGAGAATCCTCCACCCATATATAGTCAAGAAGCTCCGAAAGGTCATGATTCACAGCCTGAAAGGAAGCCACTGGCTTCAGAATTCCGGTAGGCTCCGGAATCGGCGTATTTGCAGGCGACTGCTCTTCTCCTTGCATTCGTCCGCAGGCCGTGAGAATTAACAGGGCGAGCAATATGCAGATTGTCAGTTTCAAGCCATTCCTCATCCGGTTTATCCTTTCAGTTGTCATTGCTCTGTTTTCAGATACAGCTATCTTATCATATTCGAACATATGTTTCAAGATGCTTTTTTGAGCAGTCTGCGATATACAATGATAAAGC
>JBJEJG010000120.1:0-2375 GCA_051877795.1 Acetatifactor sp. | reverse complement strand
AGCACACCGGACTCTGACTCCGTTCGCGGGGGTTCGAATCCCTCATCCTCTGCCACGAAAAAAGCACTTGCTTCGGCAAGTGCTTTTTTTCAACGGAATAAATCCCTTGCGGGATTTGTGAAATGCGCTTCATGCGTGAAATATGGCTTCGCCATGTGAAATGCCTGCGGCGTGAGAGGGATTTATTTCATTTCACTTTCTGCGTAAGCAGAAAATTTCACAATAACCAAAAGTATTTATTTCACATCCGATGGATATTTCACTTCCCGTTCCATCTAAAGTGTTGTGGAAAATGGTTGAACTAATTCGAGATTGTATGATATAATAATCCGAACTAAGAATTAGGAGCGTGTGTTATGCTGATCAACTCGGGAGAATATTTTGAAACGATTGAGCAAATTAAACAGGAGATCCGAGCAGCACAGTATAAGGCAGCACTACAAGTCAACAGAGAACTGATCCTGCTGTACCACTCCATAGGTACCGTGATCAACGAACATAAAACATGGGGCAATAAATTTGTGGATAGCCTTGCGAAAGATATTAAGTTATCTTTTCCGAATGCCACCGGTTTTTCTGCCCGCAACTTAAAATACATGGCCAAATATGCCCAGGCATATCCGGATCGTGAATTTGTGCAGACGGTGTCTGCACAAATTCCGTGGTCACACAATATTGCTATTTTAGAGAAAGTGAAAGAGCCAAAGCAACGTATCTGGTATATCCAAAAAACGATTGAAAACGGATGGTCTCACAATGTCCTGATTCACCAAATAGAAAGTGGATTGTACCAGCGTCAGGTAACCACAGACAAAATATCGAACTTTGAGACAAGACTTTCCGCATCGCAAAGTGAACTGGCCGTTCAGACGATGAAAGATCCCTATGTCTTTGACTTCATTCCTTTCAAGGAAGATATGGTGGAGCGGGAAATTGAACGGGCGCTTGTACAGGACGTAACCAAACTCCTGCTGGAGCTTGGGACCGGATTTGCTTTCCTGGGCAATCAGTACCATCTGAATGTAGGCGGTGATGACTTCTACATTGACCTGCTGTTTTATAATCTAAACTTGCGGTGTTATGTAGTCATCGAGCTGAAGACCGGAGAGTTTAAGCCTGAGTATGCGGGACAGTTAAATTTTTATCTATCCGCCGTAGATGGCCTGATGAAGCAGTCCCAAGACAATCCTACCATTGGGCTGCTGCTGTGTAAGAGCAAGAACAATCTGGTGGCAGAATATTCCCTGAAGGACATGAGCAAACCCATCGGCGTCAGCGAGTACCGGGTTACCAGCAATTTGCCCGCTGAACTGGAAAAACAGCTACCCTCTGTGGAGGATATTCAGAAACGAATCAAATAACGGGGAATGATTTTTCCAATAGATGGCTGCATCTAAAGTTTTGCTTAACCACAAGAACACCTGATTTCGAAAGAAGTCAGGTGTTCTTTTGTACTTCATCCGTCAAAATGTAAGGCCCCATGCCCGCTCCCATTTGGGGAGGAAGGCATGGGGCTTTTCGCCGCGCCGTCCTTTCCGGTGCCCTTTCTTTTTGGGGACGGTCCCGTTCCGCTCAATACGGGAATTCTTTTAAGTCCTTCCCAATGGCGGAACAGGCGGCGGTAAGGTCCCGCTGGCGCAGGGCCGTCAGCAGTAGCGCATGGTTCTTCATGTCTCCTGCCATGATCCCGTCGTCCCGGCGGCCCCAATAGTACTGGGCATAGGCCCGCTTCAGTATATCCATGGCGCTTTTCAGCTGCTGGGAGGCATAGCGGTTCCCCGCCAGGCCGATCAGCTCCAGGTGAAACGCGGCGTTGTGATCCCAGTGCGTCCACAGGTTGTCCGCCAGATCCGGGTCGCAGCAGCGGTTGCTCAGCTCCTGGAGCCGCAGGATGTGGCGCGGGGTGATGTGCTCGAAGCACCGGTTCAGGCAGCCCGTCTCCAGCACATAGCGGTACTCCAGAATGTCCGTGATTTCGCTGCGCTCCACCCGCAGCACCTCATAGCCGAAGCGGGGGATGCTGCGCACGATATGCTCCTGGCACAGCGCCACCAGTGCCTCCCGCACCGTGGTTTTGCTGCAGCCGTACTCCTCGATCAGCGCCCGCTCCGTCAATATCTGGCCCGGTTTGTAGCGTGTGCTGAAAATATCGTTCAGAATGGAATCATGCACCTGTGCCGAAACGCTTTTTTTCATGGCTTTTCCCTGATCTTTCGTAATGATTGTGGCATTGGCATTTATTCGAAGCCAGAGGCTCTCCGCCCCGGCTCGGAATAGTAGTTTTATTCGTATCTATTTCAGTCGTGGCACAGATTATCGTGTAAATGATCGTTTATCTTTGAATGCAAAATGCTAAATGCAGAATGCAAAATGAA
>JBJEJG010000119.1:0-2378 GCA_051877795.1 Acetatifactor sp. | reverse complement strand
GATTGAGCCGGCGCCGATAGAGTCATATTCATAGATTATCCCATCGGTGTCTTGCGTGTTGCTGCCCTGGCTGCCGCAGCCTGCAAGCAAGGCAAGGCTCAACAGCACCAGTGTCAGCAGACAACAGAACTGTTTCATATTTTTCATATCGTCCTCCATCAAATTCTTCTTTTCATTCCAAATTTGCTTTTGTCTTCCTCCCGCAGAAAGTGGTCTTGTGATTCTCGCCCCAGTAACTATCTCCATCCGTCATCTGATATTCTTTCAAAAGCTGCACATTCTCCAGAGCATCCTCATGAATATAATATTTCCTGGCGGAATACGGTTCTACCCGTATCCCCCACAGACTCATCGTATTCCCGGGTTGAACCGATTCCCTCTACCGGATACCAGAACCCATCCAAATCCTCAATGCTGATTTTTCCATCATAGACATCTTCTTCATAGCCGTATTCTTCATAGCTGTCTTTTCAAGGTTCTTCCGACTGGTGAATCTTAGTCGGCAGGCTCAAGATTCCGAGAGCCTATATAAGTTGTGTCTCGATGCTCCTGCTCTGCCATGGACAGTATTTCATCGTGGCTCAGTTCGACATCGCCAAACCGGACAAAAATACCGTTGGTCACAGCGCTCCTCTACACCCGAAGGTCGGAAAGCGGGCAGAAGCGAATTTTGTCCAGATAGGGTTTCATATCCAGCAGCAGGCGGCTTCCGGACACAAAATCGACTTGCAGGATATGTCCGTCCAACGGCTTGACCGCTAAAATATACCCTCGCCCCATATAAATCCTCCTTCCCTATGGCATAAAAAATCCACCGTACAGTCATTGTACGGTGGATTTTTTCGGATAACTATTAACCAAAGGTTAGTTTTTTGTGAGAACAGCTCAGACAGTCTCTTTCTCTTGATTCGGGTATCGCCCTCGATATGAAGTTTAGAATAAATCTGATTGATGTACTGCTTGATGCTACCCTCGGAGAGGAACAACCTTTCCGCGATCTCCCGGTTGGACAGACGTTCGACCATCAGACCTACAATCTCGTACCCCTGCTCCGTCAGCGAAGCCAAAGCTGCCGGGCGTGCCTCCTGATTCTGTATCTGCTTTCGCCGCGCCTCATACCCATCGCCAAGCTGCGCAATGCGTTTGGTTCTTCGTCGACGGGAGGTTCAATTTACTCTCATCGATTTTCTCCACGCCTTCACGAGTAGAGATATACCTTACATAGTTTTCAAGCTGGGCCGAGGGAGCGTCCCGCAGATAGCGGGAGGTGAAAATAATTTTAGGCATGGCGTCCCTCCGTTGGCATTTTTATTTTTACGGCGTGTGTCTGTCCAAGCGTTGAAGCATAACAGCGTACCGGAATGCCTTGTTATGCGGAGCTTTCAGTAGGGGTTGTGCAGTAACCTCAAACCGGAGTAGGCTCTGGCCGAAAGAAAATGCTTAAAACCGTCTTGTGTCAAAGCAGGACGGTTTTTTTACTATAAGTTGCTTGCCATAGCATTCCTATTTACCACGAGCATCTGCCTATGGAACAACAGATATCTGATAAACTGAGAAAAACAGCCGAGGGATTTCGTTCCCTCTTAGATACACAGTATCACATCATCATCGGCCGAAAAGGAAAATCTGTAGAGCTTACTGTTGAATTCAAGCCTATCGACTTTCACCACCTCATGGGCCTTGGAAAATTAAAAAATCTGCGGATTGCAACGCAAAACCGAGAGTCTGTCTTTTCCGGAATCCTGAATGGAACTATTACATACCCTTCCATATGCAGGAGCCGATACATAAAGCAAATCGAGAACCGTTTTGTTCCTCTTGCCCACATCGAACAGATCTTTGATGATAATAAACTGATCTTCCGCTACAACGAAAAGAGGAATCAATTTTCTCTCATAGAAGCGGACTATCTTTTGTCTGCTCCTTTTTCCGGAAATGATATTTATATTTTCATCGAAGAAAAAGAAACCGAGGGACTGTTTTTCTGCCGTTCCTTTTTTCCAAAAGAAAGAAAGGATTATACAGTTGGACAGCCTCAGTTCACTTTGCTCTTTAAAGAAAAAATCACAGTCAGCACTGGAAAGAAAATCATTCAGTACGACCGGCTCTCTCCCAAAGAGAAACCCGCGGATGTCTCTCCGGCTGAACATACGGAAATGCAAAAAGCAGAATGACCGCATGAGACGTTCTGCTTCTCGCTTTTTTATGAGCGCACTAAACTCTTACAGTATGCCCAGCTCCTTCAGCAGTTCCACACAGTCCCTCGCTCCCTGCACATAGAGGTATTCACACTCATGATCCGCAATCAGACCAGTATTCACATCCTGAATCCGTGAAACTCACGAAAAAATTTTGCTGACTGCCGGGATTCGACGTCA
>JBJEJG010000118.1:0-12091 GCA_051877795.1 Acetatifactor sp. | reverse complement strand
CCAGCTCCATGCCTAAGTTAAGTCCCGCCTGTCCTCCCAGCGTGGGAAGAATGCTGTCGGGCTTCTCCTTCTCAATAATCTGCTCCAGAACCTTCACGGTCAGAGGCTCAATATAAACTTTATCTGCAATATCCTTATCCGTCATGATGGTGGCAGGATTGGAGTTTACCAGAATTACCTCCACACCCTCCTCCTTCAGGGAGCGGCATGCCTGTGTACCCGCATAGTCAAACTCCGCTGCTTGTCCGATAACAATGGGACCGGAGCCAATCACCATAACACGTTTTACATTGGGATTCTTAGGCATTGTAGTTCTCTCCTTTCATCATGCTTATAAACCTGTCGAACAGGTAACGGGAATCCTGCGGACCGGGACAGGCTTCCGGATGGTACTGCACCGTAAAGATGTTTTTCCCGGTATAAGCCAGCCCTTCATTGGTTCCGTCATTTACATTCACAAAGGCAGGCACCGCAATCTTCGGGTCAAGCTTGTCCGTATCCACCACATAGCCGTGGTTCTGGGAGGAAATGTAAACTCTTCCGGTCTTCAAATCCTTTACAGGGTGGTTTCCTCCCCTGTGTCCGTATTTCATTTTGTGCGTATCTGCTCCGGTTGCCAGCGCCATAAGCTGATGTCCCAGACAGATTGCAAAAATCGGAATATCCGTTGCATAAAGCTTTTTAATCTCTTCAATAATGGAGGTACATTCCTTGGGGTCTCCCGGACCATTGCTGAGCATAATGCCGTCCGGGTGGGACTGAATAATTTCCTCCGCGGAAGTCAATGCCGGATAAACCGTAACCTCACAGCCTCTCTCCGCCAGAGAGCGCGCAATGTTATCCTTTGCGCCAAAATCCATCAGTGCAACGCGAAGCCCCGCACCGTTCAGTTCCTTCACAAGCGTAGGTCTGGACTCTCTGACTCCGCTCTCAAAAGCCGCCTTGTCAAATCTTGCCGAACCGGAAAGCGCTCCGTTCTGCGTCAGGTCGGTGGTTGGCTTTACCACATACTTTTCCCGGCAGGTAACCTTCTCCACCACCTTACCCGTCGTATAGGCCTTTAACCGGGGCTGAATCTGTGCAAAATCAAAATTCTCATCGGTGGTAATCATACCGTTCATGGTACCCTTTTCCCGCAGGATTTTTGTCAGGGCTCTCGTATCGATGCCCGCAATGCCGGGAACATCATTCTCTTCCAGAAACTGCTGAATGGTACAGTCGCAGCGGAAGTTGCTGGAAACTCTGGAAAGCTCCCGCACGATAAAGCCATCCGGCCATGGTCTGCGGGATTCCATATCATCCTTGCAGATACCGTAATTTCCTATCAGAGGATAGGTCATGCACACCGCCTGTCCCGCATAGGACGGGTCTGTCAGCACCTCAAGGTAGCCCGCCATGGATGTGTTAAAAACAATTTCGCTGATAATTTCCCTGTCCGCACCAATGTGAGTTCCCTCAAACACGGTACCGTCTTCCAAAATCAAAAAAGCCTTCATTTATATACCTCCTGTCCGCCGGGACGGACACTTATTCAGTCAATGATTATCGAATGGCTGCGTGAATTTCCTGCAGGGACATCACGCCGATTTCGCCCTCCTGAATCACAACACGGATGCCTTCTGCCGTGGCCTTTGCAGCCGCCATCGTGGTCATATAAGGCACCTTCGCCTTAATCGCCGTCTTACGGATATAGCTGTCATCAAACAGCTTTTCTTCCTTAGAAGCGGGCGTATTGACAATTAGCTGAATTTTACCGTTCATCACCTCATCAACAATGTTGGGCCTTCCCTCCTGCATCTTGTTGACGCGGTCTGCCTTAATTCCGTTCTTTATGAGCAGTTCATAGGTCGTTCCGGTTGCCACGATATGGAAGCCGCACTCCTCAAAGATTTTTGCAATTTCCACCACCTCGGGTTTGTCCTTACTGCTGACGGAAAACAGCACCGTACCGGAGGTGGGCAGCTTCGTCTGCGTCGCCTCCTGCGCCTTGAAAAATGCCTCGCCCACATTGGTGGACAATCCAAGCACTTCTCCGGTGGAACGCATCTCAGGTCCAAGTACCGGGTCAACCTCCTGGAACATATTGAAGGGGAATACCGCCTCCTTGACCCCGTAATAAGCCGGCTTTACCTCCTTCATGCCCACAATCGGAGAAGGCTGCCCTGTCAGTTCCCCGGTCATAATCTGGGTTGCCAGCTTCACCATCTTTACATTGCATACCTTAGATACCAGGGGCACGGTTCTGGATGCTCTCGGATTTGCCTCCAGCACATACACTCTGCCGTTTTCAATAGCGTACTGCATATTCATCAGACCGCAGACACCCATCTCCTCCGCAATTCTTCTGGTATACTCCTTAATAGTCTCCACCAGCTCTGCCGGAATATTCTTTGAAGGCAGAATACATGCGGAATCCCCGGAATGTACGCCCGCCAGCTCAATATGCTCCATAACTGCGGGCACGAAAGCATGCTTTCCGTCCGCAATGGCATCCGCCTCACACTCAGTCGCATGACGCAGGAATCTGTCAATCAGAATCGGTCTGTCGGGAGTGACGCCAACCGCCGCAGCCATATATTGCTTCAGGCTCTCCGGCTCATTCACTACCTCCATGCCACGTCCCCCCAGAACGTAGGAAGGTCTCACCATAACAGGATATCCGATTTTTTCCGCAATCTGCAGAGCCTCCTCCACATTGACCGCCATGCCTGCCTCCGGCATGGGAATGCCAAGCTTCTCCATCATACCGCGGAACAAATCTCTATCCTCTGCCATATCAATTACTTCAGGAGAAGTTCCCAGAATCTTTACGCCGTTTTTCTTTAAATCAGCTGCAAGGTTCAAGGGTGTCTGACCGCCGAACTGCGCAATGACGCCCACAGGCTTCTCCTTCTCATAGATACTCAGCACATCCTCCAGCGTCAACGGCTCAAAGTACAGCTTGTCTGAGGTATCATAGTCCGTAGAAACCGTTTCGGGATTGCAGTTGACAATGATAGTCTCAAAGCCAAGCTCCTTCAGCGCAAAGGCCGCATGAACACAGCAGTAATCAAACTCAATACCCTGGCCGATACGGTTCGGCCCGCCGCCCAGAATCATGATTTTCTTTTTATCGGATACAGCTGTCCTGTCCGGTGCATTGTAGGTGGAATAATAGTACGCGCTGTCCTCGGTTCCGCTGACATGCACAGGCTCCCAGCTTTCCGTAATGCCATAGCCGATTCTTGCCCTGCGAATTTCCTCCTCCGGCACCTCTAAAAGCTTTCCCAGATAACGGTCTGCGAAGCCATCCTTCTTCGCACGCTCCAATACAGCCTTTTCGGGTACGCTTCCCTTCATGGCGAGCAACTGCTCCTCTTCCTCTACCAGCTCCTTCATCTGCTCAATAAAGTAATGCTTAATTTTTGTCAGTTCAAACAGTTCATCCACCGTTGCACCCTTTCTCAGTGCCTCATACATGATAAACTGTCTCTCACTGGTAGGATATGCCAGAAGCTTCAGCAATTCTTCCTTGCTCTTTTCATGGAAATCTCTGGCAAAGCCCAGTCCGTACCGCCCGATTTCCAGACTGCGGATTGCCTTCTGAAAGGCTTCCTTGTAGGTCTTTCCAATACTCATGACCTCACCTACCGCACGCATCTGGGTACCCAGCCTGTCCTGGGAATCCTTGAACTTTTCAAACGCCCATCTGGCAAATTTGATTACCACGTAATCACCGCCGGGCACATACTTATCCAGAGTTCCATACACACCGCAGGGAATCTCATCCAGTGTCAGACCTGCTGCCAGCATAGCGGATACCAGCGCAATCGGGAATCCGGTTGCCTTGCTTGCCAATGCAGAGGAACGGGAGGTTCTGGGATTAATCTCAATGACAACAATACGGTCGCTCACCGGGTCATGGGCAAACTGCACATTGGTGCCGCCGATAACCTGTACCTCCTCCACAATCTTATATGCCTGCTCCTGCAGACGCTTCTGAAGCTCCTCCGAAATGGTCAGCATGGGAGCAGAACAGAAGGAATCTCCGGTATGCACGCCCAGAGGGTCAATGTTCTCGATAAAGCATACTGTAATCATATTGCCCTTGGCATCACGCACCACTTCCAGTTCCAGTTCTTCCCAGCCCAGAATGGATTCCTCTACCAGAACCTGTCCCACAAGGGAAGCCTGAAGCCCTCTTGCGCATACTGTCTTTAACTCTTCTACATTATATACCAGTCCGCCGCCGGCGCCGCCCATGGTGTAGGCAGGACGCAGCACTACAGGATAGCCCAGCTTGTCTGCAATGGCAAGTGCCTCGTCCACGGAGTAGGCAACCTCGCTGCGCGCCATCTCTATCCCCAGCTTGTTCATGGTCTTCTTGAATTCGATACGATCCTCGCCGCGCTCGATGGCATCCACCTGCACGCCGATTACCTTCACATGATATTTGTCAAGAACCCCCGTGCTTGCCAGTTCGGAACACAGATTCAGTCCGGACTGTCCACCCAGATTGGGAAGAATGGCGTCGGGACGCTCCTTTGCAATAATCTGTTCCAGGCGCTTCACATTCAGAGGCTCGATATAAGTTACATCTGCGATTTCCGGATCAGTCATGATGGTAGCCGGGTTGGAATTCACCAGAACAATCTTATAGCCGAGCTTTCTTAATGCCTTACATGCCTGAGTACCCGAATAATCAAATTCGCACGCCTGTCCGATAATAATCGGTCCGGACCCGATAATCAATACCTTTTTTATGTCTTCTCTTTTACTCATACCATCCTCCTGTGCGCATCCTGTTTGATTAAAAGAAAAGTCAGTAAAAAATTTACTGACTTTTTCATCTACGATTTAAAATTGAAGTGACAATGAAAAAGAGAATAAAAGGCTCCCGGCATACTCATCGGACTCTTCTGCATAACTGCCGTACACTCTGCCTTCATATTCTTCCTCCATTCAAATTTTATCCGTTCTATTATATCGAAAAACACCCGACTCGTAAAGTAGAAAAATAATTTTTTTACTTCTTATCTGTCATAAGATTGCGATACCAGCTCAATGCCTTTACATAAGCCTCATTCACAGGCTCCGCATCGATTTTTGCCAGAAGAAGCTGTCTGGAAACCTCCTGCCAGCTGGCCTTCTCATATTGCTTCATCAGTTCCAGCACGGGAGCCAGCCTGCCGGTTCCCTGAAGCAGAGCCTCCCGCACATCTCCTGCCACCATAACCATCTGAAGCGCCTCTTCCATGGGCTTTTCCAAAATCACATCCAGCACAGAGAACAGACCCATCAGAAACAGCTCATCCGCATTTGCCTGTAATCCGAAAGCAGGTGCCAGGTATTCCGCAAATTTTGCGCGTAACAGGGAAAGCCTGGTAATTTCGCTCGGCTTGTCAGCATAAAGCTCATTTACTACGGCAGTGTTAATCCATTTTTTCAATTCCTTCTGTCCCAACATGGCTGCCGCGTGACGTATTGTAGTAATGCCGGCATTCACAGTCATACGGTTTACCATCTTTAACAGGGAGATAGTCAGTGCAGTATCTCTGCTGATGACATCTGCTGCCTCGGTCAGTTCAAAATTTTCACCGTTCACGACATTCAAGAGCTCAATGTAATTCACCTTCAAAGGTGCAACCTCGTGTTCTCCCTTTGTCACGGGGACACGATAAAACTCGCCCTCAAAGAACTGATAGCCGCCGGAGGCCTTCAGTTCCTCAAAAATCTTCATATTTTCAATGCCGCCGGCACAGAGCTTAATTCCGGGATACAGTTTTCCGAAATAAATCTTCGCCTTATCAATGGCAACCTTTTTGTTGTTCAGGAACACATAGTCCGTCAGCTTCAGAACTTCCCTGTAATTCTCAAAATCCTGTACAGGCAGCTTCTGCACCGCCAGTTTGTACCCCTTTTCCTTCAGTTCACTCAGCCGCTTTACATAGGTATCAAGCGGAGGAATGGTGTTGTCAATCAGAAAAACAATTCTGTCATGAGGCGCACTGCACTGGTTCTCCACATCGGAAAAAATTGAGATATTGCTCACCGGGACGAAAATTTCCCTGTCATCGGAAAGTGTTTCAATTCCCATACGTTCAATCAGTTCCAGCCCTTCCACAGCGCCGGCCCCATCATTCCGTCTCGTTCCCAGCATCATGGGGTCAAGGAAAAAATTGTCCTTCTGGGAGAAGATAGAATAGGCCTTCACTGCCATATTTTCATCAAAAAGCGGTATCAATGCCAAAAACATATTATTCTTCCTCCTGTTCTATCAACAAATGAAATCCTTCAAAAAAGTTCTCTTAGTTCCATGATAAGCCCTTGCGTGCTTTTTGTCACGCGAAATTGCAAAAGAAGTCGTCAGTTTCTATCCCTCTTCTTCACTCTGTGCAGCCACATCGTGAATCAGATTCTCCGGCAGAAACCTCTTCATCATCTGCTCCAGCTTTTTGGGATCAATGGGTTTTGACAGAAATTCATGAAAGCCTTCCTTCAGATACTGCTCCCTTGCCCCACTGACTGCATTTGCCGTCAGCATCACCACAGGTGTGTCGGCACACAGATTGTGCTCCAGCTTCTTCATGTTCCGCAGTGTCTCAATGCCATCCATCTCAGGCATCATGTGATCCAGAAAAATCAGGTCAAAATGCTTCTTCTGTATCAGATTAAGGCATGCCTGCCCGCTTCCCACGTCACTGACCTGCACCTTCGTCTGCTTCACCAGATTACAGAATACCCGTCTGTTGATTTCATTGTCATCCACCACCAGAATTTTTGCCTGCTCCGCCGTATAGGTTTTCGTATAAACATAGCCCTGGGTAATTCTCTGCGCTCTGCTGCGGAAATCCCCAATCACGTCTGTTCCGATAATCGGCTGTTCCAAATCAAACCAGAACTTACTTCCCACACCGTAAGTACTCTCCACCCGAAGTTCACTTTCCATGAGCTTCAGAAGACGGACAGTAATCGGCAGGCCAAGCCCCGTTCCCTCAATGTTGCGGTTCTGCCGCAGGTCAATCCGCTCAAAGGACTCAAACAGCTTGGGAATATCTTCCTTCCGGATGCCGATTCCCGTATCCTCTACCGTAAAACGTAAAACTGCCTTATCACGGTGATTATATCCCTTCACCGAGAGCTTCACACTGCCTGTTTTCGTATATTTCACCGCATTGGAAAGAAGATTCAGCAGCACCTGTCGTATACGTAAATCATCCCCGTAGAGCATGGCAGGCAGACTGGGAGACACATCTATCACAAAATCCAGTTCCTTATCCTTCGCCCTCTCTGCAATCATGTTGATTGTATCATTGAGCAGTGTGCTTAAATCATATCTTACAGGAACAATTTCCATTTTTCCTGTTTCGATTTTTGAAGTATCCAGAATATCATTGATAATGCTCAAAAGAGAGTGCGCCGCCGAATGAATGTCCGTGGCATACTTTTTCACGTTCTCCTCGCTGCTCTCCCGTAAAATCATTTCATTCATGCCCAGCACAGCGTTAATCGGCGTCCTGATTTCGTGCGACATCCTCGCCAGGAAATCCGTTTTGGCGCTGTTTGCCCTTTCGGCATTCTCCTTAAGCTGCTGCATCAGTTCAAGCTGCTTTTTCTGCTCCGTAACATCTAACAGCATGATACAGTAACCCACCATTTTCTCGTGACTGTATATGCCGTTGACATGCACATCAAAGGTATGCCTGTTCCAGTTCAGTTCCCTGCGGATACCTTCTTCCACCGTCCCCCATTTATCAATATCCGGAACACGTTCCTCCCGCTCCACGTGATACAAGGCGGGAAACAAATCATACGCCTTTTTATTTGCCTCAATAAATCCTGCTGCGCGGTTTGTCACAATGACTGCCTCATCCATTTCCCGCACGATATCCTCATGTGCCGTAATCGTCACCTCAAAGGCATGCTGAAACACGGTAGCTATCATAAACATCAGGATTCCCAGTGCCGTACTGCAGGGTATCGGGTTGAATCCGTCAGGGACATTCAGCAGCTTCATCAGATACCCTACTCCAGGGAAGAATGTGCTGAGCAGCATAAAGAAATAACGTGTTTTTTTGGATTTATCCCTTGCACCGGCAAATGCATTCCACTCAATACAAAGGCAGGCAATCAGCTGTACGGTGACAGAAATCACGAAAACATAATACAGCGGTCCTCTGCGCAGTTCCAGGTGCGGCACAATGCCTGTATGGACAAATCTGGGGCTGCAGAAATAAGCCGGCCAGATTTTATAAATCCAAATCCCTGCCACCACAAGCATATCCAGCACAAGCAGAACGACTTGAAATACCACCGGCACCTTTTTTTCAAAATAGCCGGCAATGAAAAGCAGCATAAAGGTACAGATAAAAGCACTTCCCATGCTCTCCATCCGCACTGCCATCATCGCCTCATTCACATTGGTTGACAGCAATTCAAGAAGATAAGCTGCATTCTGCACAAATCCCATGAACGCAATGCTGAGCATCAGCATCGTGATGGAATTTCCCCTCTGACGCAGCATCAGGGGAATAAACCAGAAGCAGATTGTCGTCATTATCAGCTGGAAAATAACGATACATAAAAATCCTGTATCACTCTGCAATAACACCAGTACATCCATGGTATACCTCATTGGTACAAGAGCGGTCTCTTCTCTCAAAGGACCGCTCTTTCTATTTTTCGGTTATTTAAAATACGCTACGCCGGACTCAAAAATCTTGATGTCCTGGGTGCCGTAAATATTGATTGCAACAGAAGCATCTCTTCTCTCGGAATGCGCCATTTTTCCAAGACAGCGTCCGTCGGGAGATGTGATTCCCTCGATTGCACAGTAGGAACCGTTAATGTTATACTCCTCATCCATGGATACATTTCCGTCCTGATCACAATACTGGGTTGCCACCTGTCCGTTTGCAAACAGTCTGTCAAGGCACTCCTTCGGTGCGACGAAACGTCCCTCGCCGTGGGAAGCAGGATTACAGTAAACTCCGCCGAGTTCCGCACCCTGCAGCCAGGGAGACTTGCCGGATACCACCTTTGTGTAAACCATCTTGGAAATATGCCTGTTGATGGTGTTGAAGGTCAGTGTAGGAGAATCTGCCTTCTGTCCCACCACTTCGCCATAGGGAACCAGCCCCAGCTTTATCAACGCCTGGAATCCGTTACAAATACCGAGTGCCAGACCGTCTCTCTCATTCAAAAGCTTCATGACTGCTTCCTTCATTTTTTCATTCTGGAAAGCCGTCGCAAAGAACTTGGCGCTGCCGTCAGGCTCATCACCTGCCGAGAAGCCGCCGGGGAACATAATAATCTGTGCCTGATTAATTGCCTTCTCAAACTCCTCCACAGAATCCCGGATATCCTCTGCACTTAAATTACGGAACACCTTTGTCACAACCTCTGCACCCGCACGCTCAAACGCCTTTGTGCTGTCGTATTCGCAGTTTGTGCCGGGGAACACAGGAATGAACACCGTGGGCTTTGCCACCTTGTTCTTGCAAACATAAATACTGTCTGCCTTGTAAAGAGGGCTCTCTACAGGTGTAGTCTCCTTCACCGCTTTGGTAGGGAATACCTTCTCCAGCTTGGAGGTCCAGGCTGCAAGCGCCTCCTCCATGGAAATCTTTACATCGCCGTATGCAAATACAGGTTCTTCCGTAACCGTGCCGATTACTGTATAATCAAGCTCTCTCTCATCCAGAAGCGACATCTTCTCTGCGGGAATTTCCGCCAGAATATCACCAAGTCCGTTTTCAAACAGGTCCCCCGCGCTCAGCGTATCCGCCAGCTTTACACCCAGCTTATTGCCGAAAGCCATCTTGGAAACAGCCGCCGCTACACCCTTTGCATCCAGCGCATAGGCTGAAATAATGGCGTCATTCATCAATGCACCCAGCTTGCCGTACAGCTCCGCCACAGCCTCATACATGGGAATATCGAAATCATCCTTCTCTATCTTGAAACGCACCAGTCTGCTTCCGGGCTGCTTCAGTTCCGGCGTCACAATGTCGCCGGACTTTGCAATATCCACAGCAAAGGATACCAGAGTGGGCGGTACATCAATATCATTAAAGGTACCGGACATGCTGTCCTTTCCGCCGATGGAGGGCAGACCGAACCCAATCTGGGCATCATACGCGCCGAGAAGCGCTGCAAAAGGCTGGCTCCAACGGGAAGGATCGCTTGTCATTCTGCGGAAGTACTCCTGGAAAGTGAAGCGGATTTTCGAAAAATCGCCGCCGGCTGCAACAATCTTTGCCATGGATTCTACCACTGCATAAACTGCTCCATGGTAAGGACTCCAGGAAGACAGATACGGGTCAAAGCCATAGCTCATCATGGTGACGGTATCCGTCCTGCCCTTCAGGGTAGGAAGCTTTGCAACCATGGTCTGTGTCTCGGTGAGCTGATACTTTCCTCCATAGGGCATGAACACACTGCCTGCGCCGATGGAGGCATCGAACATCTCCACCAGGCCCTTCTGGGAGCATACATTCAAGTCGTTTAACAGAGTCAGCCAGGCCGCCTTTACATCTCCGGCCTCCAGCTTCTCGCCCACAGCAGGTACTGCCCATTTTTCAAAATAGTTTTCGTTCTCATCAGGAATATCCACCTTGACGGTAGTCTCCTGATGAGCGCCGTTGGTATCCAGAAACGCTCTCTTTAAGTCAACAATTTTCTTGCCTCTCCAGTTCAGCACCAGTCTGGGTTCCTCCGTGACAGTCGCCACAGCCACTGCTTCCAGATTCTCCTCTGCCGCATAGCCCAGGAATTTTTCCACATCACCGGGATCAACCACAACAGCCATACGTTCCTGCGACTCGGAAATCGCAAGCTCTGTTCCGTCCAGACCGGCATACTTTTTGGGCACCTTGTCCAAATCAACGGTCAGACCGTCCGCCAGTTCACCGATGGCAACGGACACACCGCCTGCGCCAAAATCGTTACATTTTTTGATAATGCGGCTGACCTCCTCACGGCGGAACAGCCTTTGAATCTTTCTTTCGGTAGGTGCATTACCCTTCTGTACTTCTGCGCCACAGGTTTCGATGGAGGTCTCCGTGTGTACCTTGGAGGAACCGGTAGCACCGCCGCAGCCGTCACGGCCGGTACGTCCGCCCAGCAGAATGATAATATCGCCGGGTTCAGAGGTCTCGCGGATAACATTGCGTCTGGGTGCTGCTCCCATAACAGCGCCGATTTCCATTCTCTTTGCCACATAATCGGGATGATAAATTTCTTTTACAAGTCCGGTTGCAAGCCCAATCTGGTTTCCGTAGGAGGAATAACCGCTGGCTGCGCCACGCACTAATTTTTTCTGGGACAGCTTGCCCTTCAGGGTATCTGCCACGGGAACCGTAGGGTCAGCTGCACCGGTAACGCGCATTGCCTGATAAACATAGCCTCTTCCCGAAAGGGGGTCACGGATTGCTCCGCCAAGACATGTGGCTGCGCCGCCGAAGGGTTCAATCTCGGTGGGATGATTATGAGTCTCGTTCTTGAAGAATACAAGCCACTCCTCCGTCTCCCTGTAGGTGCCGTAATCCATTTCCACAGGAACAACAACAGAGCAGGCGTTGATTTCGTCGGACTCCTCCATATCATCCAGTTTTCCGTCCTTCTTCAGCTTTCTCATCGCCATGAGTGCAAGATCCATCAGACAGACAAATTTGTCCTTTCTGCCGGCAAAAATCTCTTCTCTTGTATCCAGATAGCTCTGGTAAGTTGTCTCAATAGGGGAACGATAGTACCCTTCCCCAAATTCGACGTCAGTCAGTTCCGTGGAAAAAGTGGTATGACGGCAGTGGTCTGACCAGTAGGTATCCAGCACACGGATTTCCGTCATGGAAGGGTCACGCTTCTCATCATCGTGAAAATACTTCTGAATATGTAAAAAATCCTTAAAAGTCATAGCCAGAGAAAGGGAATCGTACAGCTTCTTAAGCTCCCCCTCTTCCATATTCCGAAAACCGTCAAAAATCAGGACGTCGGCAGGCTCATCAAACACCGTAATCAGAGTGTCCGGCTTTGCGCTGCCGGTTTCCCTGGAATCCACGGGGTTGATACAATAAGCTTTAATCCTTGCAAATTCGTCATCCGTAATACTGCC
>JBJEJG010000117.1:0-12130 GCA_051877795.1 Acetatifactor sp. | reverse complement strand
ATGGATAATTCCTTACTGGCTGTAAGGGATATTACCCATAAATATATTGTAGTAGGAAAGGAGCAATTCCAAATATGAGTTATATTAAACACCGTTCGGATGAATTACTTGAGGATTATCTGGAAACCATCTTATCTCTTCAGAAAAAGCATGGGCAGGTCCGTTCTATTGATATTGCAAATGAATTGAATTTTTCCAAGCCCAGTGTCAGTGTTGCCATGAAAAATCTGCGTGAAAAAAATTACATTACCATGGCTGCTGACGGCCATATTACGCTGACTGACAGCGGCAGAAATCGTGCCGAAAGTGTCATGGAACGTCATACGCTGCTTTCTGACTGGCTGATTCGCATCGGTGTAAGTAAAGAAACCGCTCTTGCAGATGCCTGCAAAGTCGAACATGACTTAAGTGAAGAAAGCTTTGAAGCAATTAAAAGAGCTCTCAGTTCCCCCAAGCCCTGATTTCGGAACCTCCTTGTGCTAAAATCGATATTATTGTTTCTGCATTTCAGTTTAATCCTTTTTTCTCTCTTTTCGTTTCTATCACATGCCGAACTGCTGTAATCGGATGGTGAAAAATCATCCTTGGTCCCGAGAAACGCATGACCTCACGAATTTTCTCCCGCATGGCAGGTTTCTTCTGACGATACACACCTTTTCCACTTTTCATCCTGTATTCTGTACTTTTCGATTATTCTCTGCTTGTCTGATACTTTTCAATCACACTCATTTATACAGGGGGCAACCATGACGTTTATAACCCTCTTCCCTTCCGCGTACCCACAGGCTCTCAGTCCTTCCGAAATGACCTTATACCAGTTCTTTGCCGAAAGCCGGCACACCGTACTGTCATCCAGCTCTATTATACAGGCATTCTCTTTTTCACAGTTCATGGGACAGGAAATCCTGTACATATTTTTTCTGCTGATTGCGCCAATCTCTTCCAACAGATTTATCATGCGGTACACCGTTGCGGCACCGATTGCGGAATCCATGGAAGCTGCCCTATAATAGATTTCCTTGCAGCTGGCACATTCTTCCTGCAAAATCACATCCAGGAGCATCTGCCGCTGTTTCGTAATCCTGCATCCCCGTTCCCGCAGTCTCTGAAGCACCATTTCCTTCTGCATTTCCGTTCTGTGAAAGTTTGCCGTATCCCTGCTCCGTCTGTTCTGACCTGTCATATCCTGTGCCATTCTTTCCTCCTTTAATGACAATGGCCTCCGCAATTCCTGCAGTCGCCGCCGCATTGCAGCGACTTTCCGTTTTTCTTATCCCGTATCATGCTTCTTACAATGAATGCAACAATGCCTACCAGCAAAGCGCCAACAAATAAAGTTCCCATTCCAATGCCTCCTATTACAGTGAGCCTGCATCCGCGGGTGCAGGCTCATTTATTCAGGATTTACCATCCATAAATTTCTCAACTTGCTTTTGACATTCCTTTTACTTCTGTTGTCAGGGTTCTGCTTTCTTTATAAGGTCTGAACAGAAGGAAAAGCAGTCCGATTATAAACAGGATTGCAACAACCGTTCCGACTCCGAATGTGCCGGCAGTAATCAATGTACCAATCTGGTAAATACACATTGAAACAATATAAGCCAATACACATTGATAACCGATTGCAAACCAAAACCATTTTGCATTGTTCATCTCTCTCTTGATTGCTCCCATTGCAGCGAAGCAGGGTGCGCAGAGCAGATTGAATACCAGAAAGCCGTAGGAGGCAATCGGCGTCATGACTGTTGCAAGACTTCCCCAGATTTCAGCTCCGTCTTCTGCCACTTCCGCAAAACCGAACAGAAGTCCGAAGGTTGCAACCACATTTTCCTTTGCAATCAGTCCGGTGACAGCTGCCACAGCCATCTTCCAGCCTTCTCCTGCCTGTGTCCATCCAAGGGGTGCGAAAATCCAGGCAATGGCATTGCCGATTTTTGCCAGAATACTGCTGTCAAGCTGTTCTGCCTCCAGCATGCCGAAGCCGCCATCTGCCCAGCCGAAGCTCATCAGGAACCAGAGAACAATGGTAGATAACAAAATGATAGTTCCTGCCTTCTTGATAAAGGACCAGCCGCGCTCCCACATGCTTCTCAGCACATTGCCCACGGTAGGCCAGTGATATGCGGGAAGCTCCATAACGAAGGGAGCAGGATCACCTGCAAACATTTTTGTCTTTTTCAGGATAATACCGGAACAGATAATGGCAGCAACACCTACAAAATAAGCACTCCATGCCACCCACCCCGCATTATCGAAGAAGGCGCCTGCAATCAGAGCAATGATTGGCAGCTTCGCACCACAGGGAATAAAGGTAGTCGTCATAATCGTCATCTTACGGTCACGGTCATTTTCGATGGTACGGGATGCCATGATTCCGGGCACGCCGCAGCCGCTTCCAATCAGCATCGGAATAAAGGACTTTCCGGAAAGCCCGAATTTGCGGAAAATGCGATCCATGATAAATGCCACACGGGCCATATATCCGCACGACTCCAAAAAAGCAAGGAAAATGAACAAAATCAACATCTGGGGCACAAACCCGAGAACAGCGCCCACACCGGCCACAATACCATCCAGAATCAGACCCTGCAGCCAATCGGCACAGTTAATTGCCACCAGTGCGCTTTCAATGGCAGGAGGAATTATTTCCCCAAACAATACATCGTTGGTCCAGTCCGTCACAATGGCTCCCACCGTGGTTACGGATACGTAATATACCAGAAACATAACGACCGCAAAAATAGGAAGCGCTGCCCATCTGTTGGTCACAATGCGGTCAATCTTATCGGAAACCGTCATTTTCTCCTTCCTGGATTTCGTCACACAATCCCCGATAATAGAGGAAATATATACATATCTTTCATTGGTGATAATGCTCTCGGTGTCATCATCAAAGGCCTCTTCCATCTGTTTGATTTCCGCGGAGACATCCGGCACCGATGTCATCTGGCTCTGAATCTTGTCATCCTTCTCCAACAGCTTAATGGCAAAGAAGCGTTTCTGTTCTTCCGGTACGGAGCTTCCCAATTTGTCTTCCACCGCCGAAATAACCTCTTCTGCCTTTGCCGAGAAGGTATGTACCCGGGAAGGGGATGCTTTTTGCTGCGCCAGCGCCACTGCCTTCTCTGCTGCCTTCTGAATTCCCGTTCCTTTCAGAGCAGAAATTTCCACCACTTCACAGCCCAATTTTTTGCTGAGTTTATCCACATGTATCTTGTCGCCCGTCTTTTCCAGAACATCCACCATGTTGACTGCCATCACAACCGGAATGCCAAGCTCCATGATTTGTGTGGACAGATAAAGATTTCTCTCTATATTGGTGCCGTCAACAATATTAATAATGGCATCCGGCCTCTCGCCAATCAGATAGTTTCTGGCAACCACCTCTTCCAGAGTATAGGGGGACAGGGAATAAATTCCGGGCAAATCCATAATGACAACATCCTTGTGCCCTTTCAGCTTCCCTTCTTTCTTTTCCACAGTTACACCGGGCCAGTTTCCCACAAACTGATTGGAACCGGTCAACGCATTGAACAGAGTTGTCTTACCACTGTTCGGATTACCTGCAAGTGCAATTTTAACTGACATATTTTTTCTCCTTTTTTTGGTTAGGACTGTCTAACCCATATTTAAAAAAATTATTCCACTATAATCATTTCCGCATCTGCTTTTCTCAAAGACAACTCATAACCTCTCACAGTTACCTCGATAGGGTCTCCCAGAGGCGCCACCTTCCTCACAAAAATCTCCACTCCTTTGGTAATGCCCATATCCATGATTCTTCTTTTTACCGGCCCTTCCCCGGTAAGCTTTGTAACCTTCACGGTCTGGCCGCAGGCGATCTCCCTTAACGTCTTCATCTTTTCTTTCCTTTCTTTTTCATTTCAGGGCTCGGTAGTCATACCTTAAACCATAATTTTACACGCCATGTCCCTGCCGATGGCTACTCTGGAATCCTTCACATTTACAATCAGGTTTCCTCCGATATCAGATACGACAGTAACATTACTGCCTGCCACAAACCCAAGATTCTCTAAAAATCTCCTTGTCTCTTCCCGTCCTCCGACCTTTTTAATTGTATTGGTCTCTCCGGCATTCATCATTGTAAGCGGCATCATCTCACCCCTTCTTTCGCGTTTTTTGAGAATCGTTTTCATTTCCAATGGTTAGTATATGCTAACATTTATTAGTTGTCAATTACTTTATTGATATTTTTTCTCAAAAAGCACTTCCCGATTGCTTTTTTCTCAAGCTTCCCCTGTAAGCATCTTCACCCGTTTTCTGTAAATTCTGATTGCCAGAAATACTGCCACCGCACATGCTACAGCCTCTGCCACCGGGAATGCAATCCAGACAAGGGAGGCCGCATCCTCCTGTCCCGCTAACAGGCCTGCAAGCGGAAGGACAACCACCACCATTCTCATAAAGGAAATAATCAGTGAATAAATGCCATTCCCCAACGCCTGACACACTCCCTGCAATATAATGTTTACTCCGGCAAAAAGGAAACCGCATGTTATAATGCGCAGCGCCGTGATACAAAGTGCAACTGCCTCTTCCGACAGAGAAAAACAGGTCACAATAGGTCTTGCAAAGCATTGAAGCAGGAGAATTCCGGCAGCCATAATAACAGATACCATCAATAGTCCCGACCGTATGGCCTCACGGATACGCTTCAGTTCCTTTGCACCGAAATTGTAAGAAATAATGGGAATGGAAGCATTGTTCAGTCCAAACGCAGGCATAAAAATGAAATTCTGAAGCTTATAGTAAACACCATAGGCCGTTACGGCTGTTGCAGAGATTCCTCCAAGAATCAGGTTCATGCCATAGGTCATCACTGACGTCAGTGCCTGCATCACAATGGCGGGCGCTCCCACCATGTAAATCTGCCGAATGATAGCTGCATCCGGCCGCAGCATGGACAGACTGTTTGTGATTTCCGTATTTTTCTTAAAATGCAGCGTCAAAATCACCACAAAGGAAACGCACTGCCCGATAACCGTCGCAATGGCTGCTCCTCTCACACCCATAGCCGGAACGCCAAAACAGCCGAATATGAAAATCGGGTCAAGTACAATGTTGGTGAGAGAGCCGGCCAGCTGTCCCACCATGGCTGCTACGGTTCTGCCTGTCGCCTGCATCAGCTTTTCAAAGCACATATACCAGATACTTCCGAAGGAACACACAGTAATAATTGTCAGATAAGAAATACCGTACTCTGCCACAATCGGTTCGTTGGTCTGGCCTTTGATATAGGCGTTTACACCAAACAGGCCGAAAACAAGCGCGGCAATATAATAGCAAATGCTCAGAAAGACGGCATTTCCTGCGATATGGCTTGCCCTTTTATTATCCCTCATCCCCAGACTTTTCGACAGGGCTGCATTCACCCCCACACCGGTGCCCACACAGAGAGCCATAATCAGCATCTGGACAGGAAAGGCCAGTGTCAAAGCATTGACTGCCTTATCTCCGGCGTGAACAATGGTGTCCGTATCAGGAATATAGGATACAAAGAGGCTGTCCACCACATTGTAAAATGCCTGTACAATCATTGACAGCATCATGGGTGCCCCCATGGAAATCAAAAGCCTCGGTATTGGCATAACTCCCATTTTATTTTGCTGCTTCCTCTCTTTTATTTCCTCCATACTTCCTCACCTTCCGCTGCGTCAGCAGCTCATAGTTTTCAACAAAAAAATGTGCAAACCTGATGGTTTGCACATTTATCACATAAACGGTCGCTTCCGAGTGCCTATTATATCGGAATTTTTTTGAATCGTCAAGTTTTTTATAAAACCCATTGATTTGCACAGTTCACAAATTCATGATATACTGGTTGTACTTTTTCTTGGGTAAATAAAATCTATGGAAATATGACCCGAATGAAAAGCCGCCGACGCGGCAGAATGCGAGGCAGAAAATGGCTGTAAACGAATCCGCAGAAAACTATCTGGAAACCATACTGATATTGAGCAGACAGCTTCCCGTTGTCCGCTCCGTCGATATTGCAAATGAACTGGGCTTTAAGAAATCCAGCGTCAGCGTCGCCATGAAAAATCTCCGCGAAAAGCAGCACATTTCTGTGGACAAGTCCGGCTTTATCACCCTGACCCCTGCCGGAAGAGAAATTGCCGAGATGATTTATGAACGTCACGAGCTGCTCTCCTCCTGGCTGATGGCCCTTGGGGTTTCAAAGGAAACCGCCCTGGAGGATGCCTGCAAGATGGAGCATGTCATCAGCCGGGAAAGCTTTGACGCCATCAAAAGGCATGTCCAAAAATAATTGATACCTCAGTTCTGTTTTATTCCGGCAGGCAGATGATTCGCCCTTCCGCGCGGGATTTTTTCACGTCAATCAGTCGCTGATTCTCCGACCCGCGAAAGGCGAGCCGAAGATTCTTTTTCTGCTCCACAAACTCGCCATCCACCAGCACATCAATCAGAGACAGCAGTTCCGTAATCGTGGATATCGGCTTCTGCGGATGCTCTGATGACGTCTTTTGCCCGGTCTCCTGCTCCTCACGTTCCCAGCGCAGCAAATCCTTCTCATAATCATAGCCCGTATAGCACCAGATGTCCTTTTTCGGGTACGCCATTCGAACCTTTTTCAATATTTCCAACACGGTTCCCCGATTCTGCGGCTCCATGGGCTCCCCGCCCAGAACACTGAAGCCTCTGATATAATCCGGGGCAAGCGCCTGCAAAATTTCTTTTTCCGTATCTGCCGTGAATTCCTTTCCGTAGCAGAAATCCCATGCCTCGCTGTTAAAACAGCCCTTACAGCCATGGGTACAGCCGCTGACAAACAGAGACACCCTGACTCCCGGACCGTTTGCCACATCTGTTTTCTTGATTGTCGCATAATTCATAAACCCGCGCCCCTCGCATAAGCCTTTCTTACATAACTCTCCCGTGCTATCAAAGAGTTCCCTGCCCTTTACAGATGCAGCACTCTTGCCTTAATTTCTTTTGTTTTTCCCGTGTTCCAGAAATTCTCTCCCAGATAACCGCAGGTACGCCTTGTAACATTCATTTTTGCGTGATCCTTATTGTGGCACTGGGGGCACTCCCACTCGTTATCCTCATTAATCATAATTTCCCCGTCGAAGCCGCACACATGGCAGTAATCCGACTTGGTATTAAACTCACCGTACTGAATATTGTCATAAATGAAACGAATTACTTCCTCAATGGCCTCCAGATTATTCATCAGATTAGGAATCTCCACATAAGAGATGGCTCCGCCCAGAGACTTATTCTGAAATTCACTTTCAAATTTGAATTTGGTAAAGGCATCTATCGGCTCACGCACATCCACATGGTAGGAGTTGGTGTAATAGCCCTTATCTGTCACATTGGGAATATCACCGTACTTTTCCCGGTCAATACGGGCAAAACGGTAGCACAGCGTCTCAGCCGGAGTTCCATAAAGGGAAAATCCGATGCCGGTCTCCTCCTTCCAGCGGGCAGCTGTATCTCTCAGGTGATCCATTACACGGAGGGCAAATTCTTTTCCCTTCGGCTCTGTATGGCTGCAACCCTTCATGAGGTAGGTCAGTTCATAAAGGCCAATATATCCGAGAGACATGGTAGAATAGCCGTTCTTCAGAAGCTTGTCTATCTTCTCACCCTTTTTCAGTCTTGCAATGGCGCCATACTGCCAGTGAATGGGACTGACGTCGGAAACTGTGCCCAGAAGTGCCTTATGCCTGCACATCAGAGCCTCGTAACACAAATCAAGCCTCTCATCCAGAAGTCTCCAGAAGGTATCCTCATTCCCGTCCGCAATAATCCCAATCTGAGGAAGGTTCAGGCTGACAACACCCTGATTGAAACGCCCCTCCCACTTATAGTTCCCGTTTTCATCCTTCCAGGGAGACAGGAAAGAACGGCAGCCCATACAGGAGAACACGTTTCCTTCATAATTCTCACGCATCTTCTTGGCAGAAATGTAATCAGGGTACATTCTCTTTGCGGAGCACTGTGCCGCCAGCTTTGTCACATAGTCATATTTTCCGCCCTTTAAGCAGTTATTTTCATCCAGCACATACACCAGTTTTGGAAAGGCAGGTGTCACATAAACGCCTTTTTCGTTTTTTGTGCCCACAATGCGCTGGCGCAGTATTTCTTCTATAATCTGAACTGTCTCCTCCACATACTCATCTTCCTCGTCTATATGCAGAAACAGCGTCACAAAAGGAGACTGCCCGTTTGTAGTCATCAGAGTGTTAATCTGGTACTGAATGGTCTGCACGCCGGATTTCAGTTCATCCTTTAAGCGCATCTCCACAATTTTTTTTCTGGTTACAGCGTCCAGCGTATCTCCAAACTCCTCATCCAGCTGCGTCTCAAATTTTTCTCTGCTCTTTCTCAGATATTTGCCCAGATGTTTGATGTTCACAGACTGTCCGCCGTATTGGTTGCTGGCCACGGCAGCGATAATCTGCGTGGTGACGGTGCAAGCCACCTGAAAGCTCTTCGGAGACTCTATCAGCTTACCGTTGATGGAAGTACCATTGTCCAGCATATCCTTGATATTAATGAGACAGCAGTTAAAAATAGGCTGAATAAAGTAATCCGCATCATGGAAATGAAGCACACCGTTGTCATGCGCCAGAGAAATATGCTCCGGCAGAAGCATACGTCTCGTTACATCACGGGAAACTTCTCCTGCAATATAGTCACGCTGCGTAGAGGCAAGCCGCGTATTCTTGTTGGAATTCTCTTCGGCCAGTTCCTTGTTCTCATTGCGGATGAGCTTTAAAATAGATTCATCCGTGGTATTGGACTTTCTGAGCAGGCTTCGCTGGTAGCGGTACACCATATATTTCTTGGACAACACATACTTGTTGGCCTCCACAAGATGCTGCTCAATGATATCCTGCACATGCTCCACTGTCTGAAGTTCCTTTCCCTCATCCTTCACAGCCTGCAGTATCTCGGCAATCAGCTTCTCATCAGCCCTGTCCTTCTCTTCCACCTCATTGTTTGCCTTGTGAATAGCTGCAATAATCTTTTCCTCCTCGTAAGGCACTACCCGTCCGTCACGCTTCTGAATCTTCATTCCTTCTCACTTCTCCTGTTCCTATTTTTCCCATATACAGGAAAATCTTTCCCATACATGGAGAAAAATTTCCTCTGCATCTGCCCCGCGAATCGCTTTCCTCACAGGGCGAAAAAAAGGCCGTACCGCAAGTCATCTGCGGATACGACCTTTTCTATATTTTGTGTCATCAAGTCTTTTCGTATCTACATCTTGTATTTTGATTATAGTAGAGAATAATACAAAATGCAAGTATTAAAAATAATACATTCCTCTTCCGCCGCAACAACCTCCGCCGAGACAGCATACATTGCAGATAAAGTTTGCGATACAGAGCTTCATACAGAGATTTCCGCCTCCGAAACTAGGGTAGCCATAGGCTGCCTGCCTCTGCTCATACCAGCTTCCGCCGCTCTCCAGCTGCTGTACCAGACTGCGGTAGCTTGCATTGTCCGGCTCCATGGCTGCAGCACGCTTTGCATGCTCCAGCGCCGCCACATTATTTCCCAGCCCCGAGTGAGCAACTGCGCTGTAATAGTACCAACGGGCATCCCGCTCTCGCTCACTCATGCCGTCCAACGTCGTGCGCGCCTCCTTATAATAACCGTTTCGAATATAGTTACCGGCAGCACGCAGATAATTATTTTCCTCATATCCGGTATCCTGTCCCTGACCATATCCGCCAAATCCGAAGCCGCCGAAGGGACCATATCCGAACCCACCGTAGCCGCCGTTTCCTCCACTGTTCCCGGCATCCGCATAACCGCCCGCACCACCGTAACCGTAAGACCCGCTGCCGCCGTAGCCCGCCGAACCACCATAGCTTCCCGCTCCATTGCCATATCCGGAGGTTCGCTCCTTCATAATCTGCTGGTAAGCCGCCTGAATTTCCTTGAACTTCTCCTCTGCCTGGGCTTTATTAGGATTGTTGATATTGGCATCGGGATGATACTTTCTGCTCAGCGTCTTATATGCCTTTTTAATTTCTTCCTCGGTGGCATTTCTGCTCACCCCTAACACACTGTATGGGTCGTACATAATTACCTCATTCCGCGCATTTTGCGCCTGTTTTCACCCTCATGCATCCTCTGCTCCCGCGTCCTCTGCATCTTCTGCCCCGGTATTTTCTGTTTTGGCATTTTCTGCCCCGGTATTCTCTGTTCCGGTATTTTCCGCCCCGGTATTCTCTGTTCCGGTATTTTCCGCCCCGGTATTCTCTGCTTTCAAATTTCCCGCTTTTTGCAGCCTTCCCAAACGCTTTTCATGCACTGCTTCGTACCTGCCCCAGACGCCGGAATAAAGAATATTCCGCAATATTTCCACATTTTCCAATATCGGCAGCCTTTCAAACTCTCTGCAGCACTCCGACATCATCATCATGAGGATTGTCTTACACTCCTCTTCAAAGTCAGGGTTCGCATATTTTTTCTTTAACGGATTGAAGGTTCCTTTTTTGATATCCTCCTCCACATCCTCATAGGCATCGCAAAGGTAAATGAACTTCCCCAGGAAGAAGCCGAGCCGCCTCAGATTTTCCTCCCACTCGTCCTCTCTGACAGCCACAATCTCTGCCATCACGCTTCCAAAGAGTCCCGCCATGGTATCAATATCCGCATTTTCCGACTGCTCTCCTTCTGAAAAGTCCTGCATTCGGAGACTGATTTTTCTGATTTTCTCCGCATATGTGTCCTTCAGCTGTTTTGTCTTTCCCTCCAGCATTTTCCCATAAATCAGCTTCCAGAGCTTTTTTTCATCCTCCCAGTCATCATGACACTTGTACAGGGCAAAGAGAGCATTCATATCCGCTGCATATTCCGTAAATACATTGGTTCTGGTATCATGATTTTCAAACGGATGGGCAATGCATTTGCAGCTTCCCGTCTTTGTCTCCGGCTCGTAAAGGCTTGTCAGGAGAATTGCAAGAAAGGTCATGTCATAGCTTAAAGACATCTGACCTATAGCACCGTATTTCCGTTTCAGATCACGGCAAATTCCACAGTAATAGGAATGATATATATCAAATTCCTTGAACTTCATTTCCGCCTTGTTGATAATAATATATCCGAACATAAATTACAACCTCAGCTCTTTTTTATAAACTCGTTTCCGCATTTTCTGCAAGTGATAGCAATCCGGCCTCTGCCTCTGGGAACACGGATTTTCTGCTTACATCTGGGACATCTGTAGATATGATACTGCTTTCTCTGTGCAAATTCACGTTTCTTCTTCTGAAACCAGCCTCTCACCTTCATGGACTTCCGCAGATACCACTGATTTTCCGCAGAACGCTTTGCTATATTTCTGGAGAACATACGGTAATACGCATATATCATGACAATGACTGCCAACAGGTAGAACGGTCCTCTCAGGAACAGAGATATGACGAGCAGCACCATGGCACATACCATCAAAAACTGGTTAAAGTTATCGTTGCCGTATCGGCCCCACATAAAACGCTGTAATTTCTCTCTCATATCAATCCCTCTTTCCGGCGCCTGCACCGCGCCGCCTGTTTTTCTTTTCCATACTCCAAAATCTGATTACTCCGCAATTCCCACGCTTCTGCGTTCTATCGATTTTGTCATTGATATATCATATTTTACACTTTCAGAAACGAAATACAATTAAATAAGTATAAACAAAAATAAAGAAATAGAATTTTGGGCAAAAAATCCACAATTACAGGATGATATAGCTTTATGTTTGTTCAAAATTGAAGTTTAGAGAGTCATGCACAGGCGGAAATAAAGAGACTCGTCGAGAGCTTGTTCTCGTAAGAGTCTCTTTGTTTCTGCCTTTATACGGCGAACGCCGTACATCGAGATGGAGCGATGGTGCGCATACGCACCTCGCGGAATCGAGATGAGCAGGGCGGCAAGTAGCGCCGCCAAGTTTACTGCTGCTTTTTACAATGAATATATAATATCTTCGAATATCCCAGACTATCCTTGTCTCTTTACGTGCAAATTCCGCTTTTTCTCATTTGGGGAGGTAATTTTTGCTTCCTTTTACGTGCAAATTCCGCTTTTTCTCATTTGGGGAGGTAATTTTCGCTTCCTTTTACGTGCAAATTTCGCCTTT
>JBJEJG010000116.1:2275-12144 GCA_051877795.1 Acetatifactor sp. | reverse complement strand
TATCAAAAAGGCAGAATCATGTCAACAACTTTTTTTACTTTTTTTTACCTTTCATTTTCCAACGAAAATTCTGTATCACACGGGGGTAATTTTTCCCTTTTCTTCCGGATTATTCCCTTAAAGCCCCGTATCATGCCCCCATCACTAAAAAAATGCTTCTTATATCTCATCCCAAATCAAATCGGCGTAAATACCTCCGAGCTCTTTTAAACCTTTTGCAATCAGGGAACCATACTTCACTGCTCCTTCGTAGCGAAGATGAGTATTGTCCCTGGACTCCTCCGGATGCTGGGGATATACATTTGCATCGAAATACATATGCCACTTGCGGCTCTCCACTTCACCTGCCTCCTCCAGTGCCTGACGGCTCATGGTATAGAGATCCACCAGCGGCACATTGCATTCTTCTGCAACCTGCTTCATTCCCGTCACATAGTCACCGTGCGCTCCGGGACCCAGTTTCCACGCATCCACATAGCATCTGCGCTCCAGAGGCGTAATCAATACGGGATACGCGCCATGCTCCCTTGCTACCCCAATGTACGTTTTCAGATTATCCTGAAAGGTTCCGAAGGGCGTTGTGTATCTGGTGGGGTCTTCGCTCTTTTCATCATTATGGCCAAACTGGATAAACAGAAAGTCTCCTCCCCCGATTTTCTCCTCAATGGCAGCAAGCCGGCCCTCATCCATAAAGCTCTTCGTACTCCGCCCGTTCTTCGCATGATTTTCCACTCTGTATTCATCCTTTATAAAGATAGGAAAAATCTGTCCGATTCCGTTCTGAGGATAAGTCCTGTAATCATTTGTCTGTACGGTAGAATCTCCCGCCCAAAAAATTGTGTTCATTACGTCCGCCTCTCTTTCTTCTGTATCTTTCTTTCGTTTTTTATGCTCTTCCGTATTCTTTTCTTGTGTTTATACTCTCCTGCAGACTTCTTTCATGCCGTGTCCTTCACAGGGCTTAGTCTGCCGCCCCAAGCAGAGCCTCAGCAATACAAATATCCTCCGGCGTGGTAACCTTCATATTTCGGTAAGACCCTTCCACCAGCTTCACTTTCGTATCCGTGAGCAGTTCCACCACCATGGCATCATCTGTCACCGCAACTCCTCCCGCAGCCAGTATCGGCAGTTCTTCCCGCAGCTTCGCATAAGCCTTCACTGCCAGCTCTGTGTCAAACACCTGAGGAGTCTGTACATTCCATACGCTTCTCCTGTCGGGAGTTCCCGCCGCAAATCCCTTTTTATCGGCAAGCTTTACCGTATCCTTGGAAGGGACAGCCGTCACACAGGCATGATATTCCTGAACCGCCCGATAGGTATTCTGCAGGATTTCCTCTGTCAGAAACGGTCTGGCACCGTCGTGGATAAATACATACCCATCCCTGTTGGGAACCTTCCTGCCTTCATTGGAAATGACTTCCAGTGCATTTCCCACCGACTCATAACGCTCACTCCCACCGGCAACAATCGTGTCCACCTTGGAAAAGCCGTATTTGTCCACAATCTCTTTTTTTACATACCCGATGTCATCCGCGCCTGTCACAAGAATGCAGTCGTCAATAATCTCCGACTGTTCTACCGCCCGGAGAGAATACCAGATTAAGGGCTTTCCGGCAACAGGCATAAACTGTTTTGCCACATCACTGTGCATACGCTTTCCGCTGCCTGCTGCAAGAACAATGGCCGTACAGCGCTTTTTCTCTGCTTCCATTCCTTCTCCTCACTCACCCAGCTTTAAATTCGGCACAGCATTCAGATCATAACCATGCCGCACACCTTTTTTATACTCATAGTACCCTGCCGCACCAATCATCGCCGCATTGTCCGTGCAAAGCGCAGGAGAAGGATGATAGAACGCTATTTTTCTTTTTGCACACTCCTGTTCGAAGGCTGCTCTCAGAGAAGAATTGGAAGCCACTCCTCCGGCAATGGCGAACTTGTTATAGCCATACTGCTTTACCGCATGCAGGGAATGCTCCACCAGCACATCAATGACCGCCTTCTGAAAGGAAGCCGCCACATCCGCCTGATTGACCTCCTCACCCTTCATCTGACAGGAATTCAGGTAATTCAGTACTGCTGACTTTAAACCGCTGAAGCTGAAATCATATTCATTTTCCGCCACCTTTGCTCTGGGGAACGGAATCGCATCCGGATTGCCTTCCTTCGACAGTTTATCAATTTTGGGCCCGCCCGGATAGCCCAGACCAATGGCTCTCGCCACTTTGTCAAAGGCCTCTCCCGCCGCATCATCTCTTGTGCGTCCGATAATCTCGTACTCGCCGTAATCCTTCACCACAACCAGATGAGAATGCCCGCCGGAGGCCACAAGGCAGACAAAGGGAGGCTCCAGTTCCTTATGTTCAATATAATTCGCACTGATATGTCCGTTTATATGATGAACACCAACCAGAGGAATTCCTGTAGCGAAGCTGATTGCCTTTGCTTCGGATACCCCCACCAGCAAAGCCCCCACCAGGCCGGGACCATAGGTCACCGCTATGGCCGTAATGTCCTGTAAAGTCACGCTTGCCTGTGAAAGCGCCTCCTCAATGACCTGATTGATTTTTTCAATGTGCTTTCTGGATGCAATTTCCGGCACGACACCGCCGTACTGTGTATGTAGGGCAATCTGCGTAAAAATAACATTTGACAGCACCTCTCTGCCGTTTTTCACCACAGATGCTGCTGTCTCATCACAGGAGCTCTCGATTGCCAGTATCAAGACATCCTCGTTATTTACCTGTTCCAACTTCAGTTCCTCCAATCACTCCCCGGTCTGTTTTTCCCCCGGGTTCACCTTATCTGACGATGCCCAGCCAAAAATTTTCCAGCGTCTGTTCTCATCACGGCGCAGAAGATAAACCTGGCCCACGCTGGTGCTTCCGTTTCCGTCCAGAATCGTATAGCCGCAGTATATGCGTGCGAAATCATAACCGTCCTCGGAAAAGAAATCCACGTTGGCACTGGCCGCCACATTCGCCCCAGTCAGCCGTTTCTTATTATCCTTGAAATCTTTTATTTCCCGCTTCAGCCTCTCCAGATAGGTTCCCACTTCATTGTTTGCAAGCAGTTCCTCATCATATAGCTCCCGGGCCTTCATTCCCAGCTGCTCAATCTCTTCGTCCGTACAATCTTCATTATAAAAGCATTTTTCTATTTCCGTATAAAATCTGACGACTTCCTTCGGCGTTGCAGGATAGTCTCTTTCCAAGTCCTTGTTCAGCACAAGCTGTGTCGGCGTCACCGCATTTTCCTCGGCCGCCGTACGGGATTTTCCCGACAAAAAGGCATAGTATCCCACCAGTGCTGTCACAATCACTATCAATACAACTGTCACAATGACGGTGGATTTTTTCATACCTGCACCTCTTGTTACTCTTCCTCAAAATTCAGTTCCACGCTTCTTCCGTCCTTCGCCGCAATGGTCGCCGGAAAAATCTTTCTCACTTCTCCCAGAAATGCCTCCGGGTGTGTCAGGGACGGACTGTAGTGGGTCAGCCAAAGCTCCGGCACTGCCGCCGCTCTGGCAATCTTTGCTGCTTCGTACATAGTCATATGCTTATTTTCTCTGGCTTTTACCAGCTTGTCCGGTTCTCCGTACATACCCTCCAGCACCAGAAGGTCAGAACCGGCTGCATTGGCAGCAATCACATCCGTGGGTCTGGTATCCGTGCAGTAGGTCACCTTCAGACCCTTGCGCTGTCCGCCAAGCACCATATCGGGAGTGTAGGTAACGCCATCCTCCGTAATACATTCCCCCTTCTGCAGTCTGCTCCAGAGTTTCATGGGAATCTGCTGCGCCAACGCACGCTCCTTGTCAAAGCGTCCTGTCCGGTCTACTATCATGCTATATCCATAGCATACCACACTATGATTCACCTTGAAAGCCTTAATCCGAAAGCCTTCAAAAGAAAATATCTGCTCGTTCTCCGTAATCTCCATACATTGTATCTCAAAAGGCAGCTCCGGTGCAATGGTTCGCAGGGCATTTACCACCCTGGTGAGCCCCTTGGGTCCTATCAGCAAAAGCGGCTCTGTCCTTTCCGCGTTTCCCATGGTAAGAAGCATCCCCGGCAGACCGCTGATATGATCCGCATGATAATGAGTAAAACAGATAATGTCTATTGGCTTGGGACTCCAGCCTTTTTCACGGAGCGCAATCTGTGTTCCCTCCCCGCAGTCAATCAGTATGCTTTTCCCATTATACCGGAGCATCAGCGCCGTCAGCCAACGATATGGCAGCGGCATCATACCTCCGGTTCCCAGCAGGCTCACATCCAGCATATCACTTCTCCTTTACAGCATCTCCGTCTCGAAGTTTTCCTCCACCGGCACGACAAATTCCGCCGTCACCGTCTCATAACAATCCTCACATAAATCAAATTGATGCGTGGTGCCATCCTTTCGGCTGAAATATCCGAAAGTCACCTGTCCATGAAAGCAGCCCTCCTTCAGATAACCGTCCTCCACCTTCATAGCCTTACCGCATCTGTTGCAGACAGCTCTTATCAGCTTTGCTTCTGCCCCGTTTTCGTACTCTCTCATTCTCGTCCTCCACCTGTTTACAGCATAGATTCTTCGCAGTCGCTTGTTTTCTTTTGCGCACATTACATTATATCAGCTATTTCTCTCCATACAGGTGGTAATTGTTGTTAGCCGGGAGGCATGTCTGAAGGATAACGCCACATAATCATGGCATCTTCCACAGGTTTTTCGTAAAATCCCGGTCTGATTCCTGCGGAACGGAAGCCAAGCTTTTCATAGATATGAATTGCCGCTTCGTTGCTGACCCGTACCTCCAGCGAAAAAGCCTCGATGCCTTGTGCTTCTCCCCGGACAATCAGCTCACGCAGCATCGTCTGCGCCACGCCCTTCCCACGATATGCAGCATCCACCACCACGTTGTCAATGTTTCCCTCATGGCAGCTGTCCGTGAAACCGCAACATCCCACGACCTTTCCCTCTGTTTCCGCCACCAAATAGAAACAATAGGAATGTTTCAGCAGATCACGGAAATCCTGCGCAGACCAGGGCAGCGAGAAGGACTCCGCTTCAATGCGGCTCAGTTCTTCAATATCCTCTTCCCTAAGCTCCCTGACCGTTATCTGCATGTTTTATATCCTCTTTATAGGTAAAACTTAGAATTTCTTTTCGTCGGATGCAACTTAGTCCTTCTTAAGCGCCTCCTGTTCAGCCTGACTCTTTCTGAGATATTCCGGCTGATGCTCCGCAGCAGCCACCGTCCTTCCCTGTGCAAAATACACAGCTCCCAGCGCAGCCACGCTTGCCGCGCGCTGACGGTTATTTCCCGCCGGTGCCAGGCTGTAAGGTACCCTGATGTGCTCTCTGATGATTTTCAGGTAAACCGGAACCCCATCGCCCAGAAAGATTACTTCCCGGCCCAGTTCATTCAGTTTTTCCGTCATTTCAACGATATCACAGGGCATTGGGGGAATCAGCGTACAAAGCGCAAAACCCTCCCCCCGGCTTTGGAACTCATAAGCAGCCGTATAGACCTGATTTCTCCTTGCATCCATCAGCGGACATACCACCTTATTCGTCCCGCATAAATTCCATGCAAGAGCCTCCAGAGTGGGAACCTCCACCAACGGTTTTTTTAACGCCAGACCCAGTCCCTTTGCCGTTGCAGAGCCGATACGCAGCCCCGTAAAGGAGCCGGGGCCGGAGGAAATGGCAATGGCATCCAGGGTATCCATATCCAGTTCTATCATCCTGCGCAGCTCGTCCAGCATAGGAAGCAGTGTCTGGGAATGCGTCTTTTTGTAGTCGGTGGTGTACTCCGCCAACAGCACTTCATCCTCGAGAATTGCCACACTTGCCACCAGTCCCGAGCTGTCTAAACCAAGTATTTTCATATTTATACCCATGCCTTTCCCGCATTCTGCCGCTCAAGCCTGCTTCACAGGTGGAAAATCTCCTGCGCGGCGGCATATTACAGCTGCTCTATCGTAATCCTCCGATAATCGAAGCCCTTTTCCAAATCCTTTTCAATGGTGATGCGCCTGTAGTGCTCCGGCAGAATTTCCTCAATCAGATTTGCCCACTCAATCAGGCTGACACCTTCCCCGTAGAAACAGTCCTCATATCCAATCTCGTCCATCTCCTCCACATCGCCGATGCGGTATACATCGAAGTGATAAAAAGGAAGACGACCTTCCTCATAAATCTGCACAATTGTAAAGGTAGGACTGTTCACCGGCTCCCGAATACCCAGGCCTTTTGCAAAGCCCTGCGTGAATACTGTCTTGCCCACGCCCAAATCACCAATCAGAGTATAAACCTGTCCGGGACTGCATATCCCTCCCAGACGCATCCCAAGCTCTGCGGTTTCCTCCGGCGAAAAAACATCTACCACGACCCTTCCGTCGCTATCCAGTTGTTCTGTGATTTCTTCTATTGAAATACTCATTTGAACCTGTCTGCTTTCTGCTCTGTTGTCAGCTGCGAATCTTCACCTTTGCAGGAGGCATGTGAGTGGAAATCATCTCAATGACTGCCGCCTTTTTGTCCTCCAACTGCTTTTTGGGGAAAATGGTTGCATTAACGGGAGAGGTATAAAGGATAATGCTTCTGCCCGTAGAAACTGCCTTGTGCATCTCCTCCCAGAGATATTTGACTGCGTCCTCACCCTGGGAAATCGTGAGTCCCTCCTCATCCAGAATATAGTGCAGCGGCTGCTGAAAGCTGGCGTTGGTAAGAACCTGTTTTCGACTCCTCATAAAAAGCGTCAAGGGAAGATACAGCAGTATAATCAATCCGAAAACGCAGTACAGCCACTGTCCGGTGCCAAGCGCAAACACAATCAGGAGAGCTCCGAAACAGCTCCCTATGATACCTGATGCACTGTTATAAGAATGTCTCAGCATATAATCGTACAGGTCTCCCGCTTCAATTTTTACATCCAGTTCCAGCACAATACCGACTCCTTCCAGTTTGAAAAAGCACCTACATCGTAGGTGCTTTACATTTAACTACTCTTTCAGATTTTACTCTAAACAATCATAAATTGCAAGTCCTAATTACTCATGCCGAAGAGCCTCGATAGGACTTAAGCGTGCTGCCTTTCTGGCGGGGTAAATGCCAAAAAAGATACCTACCGCCGAGGAGAACAGGCTTGCTCCCAGCACAGTGCTGACATTGACTCTGGCGGTAAATCCAATCAGAGAACAAATACCGAAGGCGCCTGCCACGCCAATCAGAATACCGATGATACCTCCAAGGAGCGTAATAATGGCCGACTCAGACAAAAACTGCAGAAGAATAGACCCTGTCCTTGCTCCCAGAGATTTTCTGATGCCGATTTCCCTGGTTCTCTCCGTGACAGACACCAGCATGATGTTCATAACACCGATACCGCCTACCAGCAGGGAAATGGCTGCCACAAACACCACGAATAGGGTAATATAGCTCAGTATCTGATCCATTTGACTCATATAGTCATTGAAATTTTCCACCTGAATGGCATTCTTGCCGCGGACATTGTGACGATTTTCCATGAGCCTCACCACATCACTGGCAACCTGGGTAGCATATTCCGCCCCGTCACTGATAATCAGCAAATCATTGTTCGTGACATAAAAGCCATATGCATCCGAGATAACGGTCAGGGGTACCTCCATGGAAACCGTATTCGTTCCTCCCATGGAAAACATGGAAGCATTGTCCTTTCTGATGCCGACAATCGTAAATTCCTGTGACACACCATACAGTGCATATTCAAAGCTCATGCCGATAACATTGGTTGTTCCGAACAGGGTCTTCGCACTGCTTTCCGTGATTACGCAGACCTTGTTAGCCGAATAATAATCACTTTCATTGAAATAACGTCCCTTGATAACAGGGTCATTGCTGGAATACTCCAGCCCCGGCATACCGAAGGTCGCTCTCGCCGAAAAAACACCTTTTCTTCCGGTTGCCGTGCCGTTCCAGCTCCAGCTCGGCGTCACCGCCTTTACATGGGGCACTTTTTCCAGAATGGCGTCAATATCCTCATCTGTAAACTCCAGACTGATTCCTTCCTCATTGTCCCCATATGAATAGATGTAAAGCTGCCCTCCCGCCATGGCGTTCAACTCATTGTTAATACCGCCCTTGACTCCGTTGCCGATAGAAATAATCATAATAACGGATGAGATACCGATGATGATGCCCAGCATAGTCAGAAAGGAACGACCCTTATTACTCCTGATATTCATCAGGGCGATTTTAATATATTCCCATATCTGTGCCATTTTTCTTCACCTTTTCCTCTACTGAACCGGAAGAACCGTTACTGCCATGCCCTCTTCCAAGGTAGAATAGGAGCTGAGAATAACGACATCCTCCTCACTGATTCCCTCCCGGATTTCCGTGTAGGAATCAGTAGAAATACCGCACACAACCGGCTTTTTTACAGCCATGCCGTTTTCAACCACATAGAGGAAATCTCCATCCCTGTCCGCATTGATGGCCTCCACGGGAACCATCAGGGTATTCTCCGCCCTCTGGGTATAAACGCAGATTTTCGCATCCATTCCCAAAATAATGGAATCATCCACCTCCAGCAAATGAATCTCCACGCCTACCATTGGCGTTCCGGAAGCATTCTTTTCAGCCATCCTGTTGATTTTGCTGATTTCTCCCCGGTAGGTTCTTCCGGATATGGTTACCTCCGCCTTCTGTCCCAGTTCCAGCTTCGCAATATCATTTTTAGACGCGCTGAAGGAAATCTTCAGGTTATCGCTGCTCTCCAAAGTCAGTAACTGCATGCCTCCGTTCACGCCGGATCCCGGTATGGCACTGCACTCTGTTACAATACCGTCAAAATCTGCTACGATTCCGTTCTTTGCCAGTTCATAATCTGCTTCCGATTCCTGATACGCTATATTTGCCAGTTCATTTTCCGCGCTGTACTGCGTCTTATCGTAAGAATCCATCACCGCGCTTTCACTGGAGGTCTTCTGCGCTTCCATCTTTGCCTTATACTCCTCATAGCCGGCTAAAGTCTCCTGCGCATCCGCAATCTTCTGCTGCATCTCACTGACATAATCACTGTTCGGGGCAATCTGCGAAACATAACTGTTATGCGAAATCTGATTATTTACATCCTGTATTTCCTTTGTTTTCGCTTCATATTCGTCTGCCTGGGTTTCGGCATTCAAACCTGCGAGTTCGTTCTGCAGTTCTCTCAGCTTGTTGCTCAGCTCCATACTCTCCTTTGCCAGTGCATTGCTTGTGTCTCTCTGGCTCTCACTGAGCTGGTTCTCCAGATCCTTTATATATGCTTTTGTGTCAGAAATCTGCTGCTCCAGAATTTCCAGATTGTGATTTGACTCATACAGCTTCCACTGATTCTGGGAATCATCGGAAAGGACTCCGTTATAGCTTGCATTACTCTTCTCCAGCTGCAATTCCGACTGTCTTAAGCCGCTTTCCAGCTTCGCCACATTATAGCTGACAAGCAGTTCTCCTTCCTTTACCGCGTCACCTGCCGCAACATTCACCTGGTCGAGCGTGCCTGTCACCGGCGCAAAAATAACCTTAACCTGTTCACTTAAAACCGTGCCGCTTGTGCTGACACTCTCCTGTAAATCTCCGCGCAGCGCCTGCGTGGTGGTTACAACGGCTCCCGCCTGAGAATTGCCGCCGCAGGCCACAAACCTTACTACAACGAGAAGAACGACAACCGCTGCGATAATGATGGGCGCCTTCCTGTGCTTCTTGTTGCTCTTTGCTTTCTTGGTTTTTTCCTTCTTTACTCTTTTCTCTTTCTGTTTTCCCTTCTGTCGCTTTTCTTTTTTCTGCTTTTTATCCTTCTCCGGTCTCATCGGCTCTGCCGCTTCCGCTGTCCCTTCTGCCACGGACTC
>JBJEJG010000116.1:0-2175 GCA_051877795.1 Acetatifactor sp. | reverse complement strand
TGTTTCCGTCGTCCCTGCTGTTGCCAGCTCCTCCTGCCTGATTTCCTGCTCCTTATGCTTTCTCATGGTTTTCTCCCCCTGTCTGTTCCGCTTTACTGCCGGAATCACTTTCAATATGTCCGTCCTTTATCTTGATAACACGTTTTGCCTGCGCAGCAATTTCATTGTCATGCGTAATCAGTATGACCGTCCTGCCGTCCTCATAAAGTTCCCGCAGGATTCCCATAATTTCCTGGGTGGAATGAGAATCCAGATTACCTGTGGGCTCATCTGCCAGAATAACAGGCGGCGCCTGGGCAATCGCTCTGGCAATGGCAACTCTCTGCTGCTGTCCGCCGGACATCTCTGCAGGCTTGTGGTTCATGCGGTGTCCAAGACCAACCTTTTCCAACGCTATCCTTGACAGGCGGTTTCTCTCACTCCTGCCGACTCCGCGGTAAATCAACGGAAGTTCCACATTTTCCAGAGCAGTCAGATTGGGAATCAAATTGAAGCCCTGAAAGATAAAACCGATTTCCCGGTTTCTGATGTCGGAAAGCTCGTCGTCACTCAGTTCGGACACGTTCTGCCCATGGAGCCGGTACAAGCCGCTGGTAGGCACATCCAGGCATCCCAGCATATTCATCAAAGTAGATTTGCCGCTTCCCGACTGTCCGATAATCGCCACGAATTCCCCTTCATCAATGCTGACGCTTACATGATCCAACGCCCGGACCTCATTTTCTCCGGGATTGTAAATCTTACAGATATCCTCAATTTCAACAAGTGCACTCATCTTTTCCCTCATTCTGCCGTAGTAACGACTTTCCACCTTTCCCTTCTTTGTATTGTTGTACTAGATGCATAATACAATAATATTGTTCAGCTGTCAATACTTTCCTTTTATTTTTATCGAAGTTCAATTTAACAGAGAATCTTAAAAAATATATGGGGAAATTTCTAAAGAATTTCTATAGAAGCTTAAAAAAAGATAGTGCAAAAAAAGGCTGCTGCACCGACTAAAATTTCAGCTGTACAGCAACCCTTTCAAACTTTTCTCCCGTAACCGGGACTTTTCCGCAATCAGAATTTATTTTCTGTGACCGGTCTTGATGATGGGACTTAAGGGCTTGTAAATCAGCAGTGTCACAAGTGATACACTGGCACCCTTAATCAGATTCAGCGGAGCGACACAGGCAACCACAAAGCTGACAATGCTGCCCTCCTTCACAAGACTGTTGGTTTCCACACCCAGCGCCAGCAAATCCTCCAGCGGCCAGCCATAAAGCTTTGAAAAGGCCGGCAGAAGATATACCGCGTTAAAGGCTGTTCCGAATACAGTCATGAAGAGTGTTCCTACAACACATGCGATTACGGCATTCTTCTTATTCTTATGGAAGGCATATACCACGGATGCGGGAAGAATAAAGCTGCAGCCAACCGCAAAGTTTGCCAGCTCACCCACAAAAGCAGTGGTAGTTCCCTTGAACAACAGCTTCAGCAGAATTTTTACAAATTCCATCATAACGCCTGCTGCCGGCCCAAAAGCAAAGGTTCCCACCAGAATAGGAAGTTCGCTGAAATCCAGCTTGTAGAAAAAAGGAGCGAAGGGAAGCGGAATTTCAAACAGCATCAGGATGGATGCAATGGCGGAAAACATGCCAATCATGGCAACCTTTCTGGTTGTAAAAACCGGCTCCTTGATGCCGTTGCGTTTTTGCGCAGCCTTTTCCAGAAGCAAAGCCGCCGCAAACAACACAACAATTACCAGAAAGAAACTCAGAACATATGTAGCATTCTCTGCTACCTTTGTAAACAAATCATTCATATTACATGCCTCCTTGTTTTCCGAAGGAAAATGCGAGCCCTCTGGCGAGCAGAGGCATTTCCTCCTTGTTTTTGTTCGGAAAATTCTTCTCTGTACAATACCAAATATAAAAGCCCCGAGCATTACACTCGGGGCCGGTATACAATGTTTATGCCTGCCGTCCGTAACTGCATACCTTACGACGACACGCCAAACCTTTCTTCTTTCATCCAGACTTTACTGTTGGTCCCGGACTTTCACCGAGTCAGCCGTGACAGTTGAATTCAGGCGGCACATTATGTGACTGCCATTCTACTGTCCCGGGTCGCGGACTTTACCGCCAGTAGGGAATTACACCCAACCCCGAAGAATTTTCTTATTTTGTTTAC
>JBJEJG010000115.1:0-2393 GCA_051877795.1 Acetatifactor sp. | reverse complement strand
GGTACAATGAGCCGAAGACTCTGGATGTCTGTTTTGACGTAATCGGTGATATCGTACTCAGTGCAGCCAGCCAGCAGTACGGCGGCTTCACCGTTCCCAATGTGGAAAAGATTCTGGAGCCCTATGCACAGAAATCATTTGATAAATACAAAGCAAAATACATGGGATTCGGTATCGATGAAGCGAAAGCGGAGGAAATCGCGGAGAAAGACGTGGAACGGGATTTCCGTCAGGGCTTCCAGGGATGGGAATACAAGTTCAACACCGTTGCATCCAGCCGCGGCGACTATCCCTTCATCACCATGACCCTCGGCAACGGCACCGGTCATTTTGCAAAGATGGCTTCCCGTATCATGTTTGAGGTTCACGCCGGCGGACAGGGCAAAAAGAACTGCAAGAAGCCGGTTCTGTTCCCCAAGCTGGTATTTCTCTACGATGAAAAGCTGCACGGACCGGGCGGAGAACTGGAGGATGTCTTCGAAGCAGGCATCGAATGCTCTTCCAGAACCATGTATCCCGACTGGCTGTCTCTGACAGGCGAAGGCTACATTGCCAGCATGTACAAGAAATACGGCAAGGTTATCAGCCCCATGGGCTGCCGTGCATTCCTTTCTCCCTGGTATGAGCGGGGCGGCATGGAACCTGCCGATGAGAATGATACACCCGTTTTCGTAGGACGTTTCAATATCGGCGTCGTATCACTTCACCTGCCCATGATCCTGGCCAAGGCAAGACAGGAAAGCCGCGATTTCTATGAAGTGCTGGATTACTATCTGGAGCTGATCCGCAAGATCCATATCCGCACCTACGCTTATCTGGGTGAGATGCGTGCCTCCACCAACCCTCTGGCTTACTGTGAAGGCGGTTTCTACGGCGGTCATCTGGGCATTCACGACAAGATCAAACCGCTGCTGAAAACAGCGACCGCGTCCTTCGGCATCACGGCATTCAACGAACTGCAGGAGCTTTACAACGGCAAATCTCTGGTAGAGGACGGAGAATTTGCGCTGGAGGTGCTGCGCCACATTAACGACAAGGTCAACGAATTCAAAAAAGCGGACGGCAATCTGTACGCCATTTACGCAACACCGGCAGAGAATCTCTGCGGATTGCAGGTAAAACAGTTCCGGAAAAAATACGGCATTGTTGAAAATGTATCTGATCGCGAATATGTCAGCAACGGCTTCCACTGCCATGTAACGGAGAACATCACTCCCATCGAAAAACAGGATAAGGAGTACCGTTTCTGGGAACTGTCCAACGGAGGCAAGATCCAGTATGTAAGATATCCGATTTCCTATAATAAAGAGGCAATCCGTTCTCTGGTACGCAGAGCCATGAAGATGGGCTTCTACGAAGGTGTCAATCTGTCCCTGGCTTACTGCGAAAACTGCGGCCACCAGGAGCTGGATATGGATGTATGTCCGAAATGCGGCAGCCGCGATCTGACCAAGATCGACCGCATGAACGGATACCTGTCCTACTCCAGAGTCAAAGGCGATTCCAGACTGAACGACGCCAAGATGGCGGAGATTAAGGAACGGAAATCGATGTAGTTATTAGGACCTTGTGTAAAGAGATTTTTGTAAGTTGGTAATAAATAGAGAGAGTTTCTGAATACATATTCAGAGGCTCTCTCTTTACTATATTAAAAAAGATAATAAAGAAGACAGGGGAAGAATGATAAAATGTAAAAAAATATTTTACATTCCTGTTGATAAATCCTTTATTTCTGCGTATAATAAAAGTGAAGAAACAGAAGGAGGTCATCACAATGAAGTTTGATGAATTATTTGAACAGAGAGGTCTGGTGGCTTCAAAGCTTAAAGAATGCATCAGAGATAAAGGTTATACGAAGGTATCTTTTGCAGGTAAGGCAGATATATCACGTCCAACTTTGGATAAATTGTTAAATGGCAGTATTAACAGCAAAAGCAGCTTTGATCGTCATCTTCAAAAGATTCTGAAGATATTGAATATGTCTGCAGATGATTTGATGCTTTATCATTCTGTACCTGCTAAGCCTGTTACTGCAGCAGTATTTTCACAAAATGCTCCCATGGATCATGAAATGAGTGAGACAGCAAAGAAACAGTACAATTTGCTTCTTGATATTATTGATCTGTGCGCAATATATTATTAAGGATGTGTTTATATATGAGTGAATTTATAACTGCTGCAAATATAGATTTAGTTATAAAAAAGAATCGTGAGATACGAGAAGAAGTATTGGAACAGGCAATAAAACTGCAAATGAATCCTGCAATTATGAAAGTTGCATCAGTACCGCAGCTTGCATTATTGATTTTACAGGGATTTGGTTTAATTCAAATGCCTGTAGAAGATAAATTCTGGAGCGGAGCAATTTATGTAAAAGATGGGAAAATAATACC
>JBJEJG010000114.1:0-2404 GCA_051877795.1 Acetatifactor sp. | reverse complement strand
GCCCCATGATTTTATCCACCTCTTCGGATTTTGCTGACAGCATAATCACCGGAAATTCTTTTCCCTCCGCCCGAAGCTTCATGAGCATGGTAACACCATCCATAACCGGCATCATAATATCCACAATTGCAAGATGCAGCTCTTCCTGTTCTATGATTTTCAGACCTTCTGCCCCATTGGCGGCCTGAAAGACCTGATATCCCTGATTCTTAAGATAGATTTCCACGCCTTCTCTGATTTCCTTGTCATCCTCAACTATAAGAATACGATACTGATTCTGCATTTTTACCCGTGCCCTTCCTATTACACTTTTTCTCCTCATTTCGCCGTTCTATGGCAGCAATAACCTCATTATATCGACGAATTGCTTCCTCTGCAACCGCTTCTTCCCGGTATTCCAGTCCGGCAGCATATGCCTTCTCTGCCATAGTCCGACGTTTGTCAGGAGATTTCAGAAATTCTGTAAGCCGGGCAGCGTAAATCCGTATATTCTCCTCCATCAAGATTCCGTTTTCTCCGTTCAGCACCAGGTCTTCCACTCCTGAGGCACGAACCGCAAGAACCGGGGTTCCTCCTGCAAAGGCTTCCGCAATCACAATCCCCTGTGTCTCTGTCTTTGACGCAAAGACAAAGCAGTCCGCCGCTTTATAATAGGCTGCAATCTTGCTGTTCGGTATGCTGCCCGTAAAAATGACAGTGTCCCGTAACCCCAGAAAATCGCTCTTTTGTTCCAGTTTGTTTCTGTCAGGCCCGTCTCCCACAAACAATACTCTGAATGGCTTTTCGTAAAGCTTCTTTGTCTCTGCAAGTGCTTCCAGCAGAAAATTCAGATTCTTTTCCCGTGCCATTCGTGAGACCGTCATAAGCAGAGGAATGTTTTCTGCATCATAACGTTTTCTAACGTTCCAGCTTTCTTCAGGAGAAGCCGTATAGCTTGCTTTTACAAGGCCTGTGGGAAGAATTCCAACCTTTTCTGCAGGGACATGACAGTCAGTAAGCAGATAGCCTTCCATTCCTCTTGTGGGTGCAAATACAAAGTCACATCTCTTTAAAAAGGAACGCAGATAAATCTGCATCAATCTGCTGAAATCAAAGATTCCTCCTGTGTAGTAATTCAGATATTTCTCATATCTGGTATGATAGGTAAAGACAAGAGGAATCTGATATTTATGAGAAAGCCAGACTGCCGTATTTCCTATCAATACAGGATGATGTACATGAATTATGTCAAAGCTTTGTTTGCGAAATTCCTCATCAATCCTTCTGTCAAAGGCGTTTGGAAGAACAATTCCTCCCACAAACCGGTTCAGGCAGGTTCGATAACGGAAAACTCCCTCTTCTTCCTGTTGTTCCCTGTAGGTAGGAGCAAAAATTGTAACCTCATGCCCCTGTTCTCTTAAGGCAGCTGCCAGTCTTTCCACCGATATAGGTACGCCTCCTGTAACCGGTTTATAATTGTTTGTCATTAGTGCAATATTCATTATGTACTCCCCCTCCTGTCACGAACTGCCTTCCGTATGTTCTCTTACACGGTTTAAAGCATTCCAAGCACTTCAAATACTTTATCCCCCAGCAGATAGCCCGCTCCCACAAATATCAGATTCCATAGAAAGATACCGCAGGTGGAACTTATGGTATATTTCCAGAGATTCATTTTTACCACTCCTGCAGGTATGGAGACAATCGTCCGAACCATAGGCAGAAGCTTTCCGAAAAAGACACCGTAACACCCTTTCCTTCGTACCCAATCCAGATTTTTTTCCAACGCCTCCTTCTGCTTCGGGAAACGCCGTATATAGGCAGTTAAGAACACCTCGCCTCCTTTTCTGCCAAGTCCGTAAAGCATCAGGCTTCCCAGCAGCCCCGCTGCCACAGTGATAACCATGACCCATAAGAAGCCGATGTTGCCCTTTGCTGCCATAATACCGGACAAAGGCATGATAACGCCCGCCGGGAAACCCGGCAAATTCAGGTATTCCAGAAATACAATCACAAATATGGCAATGGCACCGTAACTGGTAAAATAATAAGTCAGAACAGATAAATCCATCTTCTTCCTCCATGACTGCCGCCGGAAGGCGGTTCTCTTTTTGTTGTCTCTACTATAGCGGGGAAAAATAAATGAATGTGACAGAAAAAAACAAAGATTTTCTAAAGAGAATTAAAGAAAAAAGAAAGCAGATACATACCTCTGTACCTGCTTTCTTCTTATCGATGCGTCCAACTGACGCAAATTTTACTTAGTTATTAATCAGCTTATCAGCTTCATTGTTCCAGCTGTAGAGCTTTCTGATTTCCTCGCCGACCTTCTCGGAAGGATGCTCACTTGCAAGCTTTCTCATAGCCTTAAAGTGAACCTGCTTGCCTGCGGGAGACATATCCAGCAGGAACTCCTTTGCAAAGG
>JBJEJG010000113.1:0-2409 GCA_051877795.1 Acetatifactor sp. | reverse complement strand
CTCCCTCCACCTCCTGAATATAGGGGTTATAGTCGCCAAAAACCGTATTGTCCACCCGTGTCACATAAGTTGTTCCGTCATATTTTTCCCAGTCGGTAACAACCTCTGCGCCGGTAATCACTGCGCCAAGCGGTACCTCGGAGCGATAGGTGATCCTGGCGTCCTCTCTTCCGGGATTGACCGGATTGACATACTCCCGGTAAATCCCCGGAGCCACAATAACCTCATCTCCTGCTACTGCTATCTTTGCGGCATCATTGATCGCCTTAAAGGGTGATTCCTTACTGCCGTTTCCCCCTCTGGCAGCATTCACATTAACATAGATTTTCATTTTGCTCTCCTCTCAGCTGCTTTTTTCTTTATTTTTTCCTCATACATCTTTGCATCGGCAGCCTTCACATACTCCTCTAAAGTGACTGAGGAATCGGGATCCGTAACAGCCACTCCTATGCTAATACTTAAAGGAACAGGAAGCTGCCTTGACCTGCCCTCATCCTCCAGTGTTTTGTGAATGCATTGCACCATCTCTTCCGTAGTCTCGTCCGATTGATAGGTCTGTATCAACACGAACTCATCTCCGCCCGTTCTGGCGGGAATGGCATCCCTTGCGCTGCATTTCATCAGTGATCTGGCAACAGAACAGATAGCCATATCTCCGCACTCATGACCATAGGTATCATTCAGGTACTTCAGGCAATCCAAATCTGCAAATAAAATCAGCAGTTTTCTTTTATTTTCTCTGGATAACCGAAATACCTCCTCTCCAATCTGCTGATAACCCATACGGTTATATATTCCGGTCAAAGCATCCATGATATACAGAGAGGACAGACGTCTGTTCATATAAGCCAGCATCTCTTTTTTATGCAGGTTTTCCATGGAGCGTGTCAGTGCATTCATAATCTTGAAAAGATACTGTTTCTCCATGAGGTACACAGCATTGCGAATGACCACATACCCCACAGTCTGTTCTCCGAAATGCAAAGGCAGAAACAAAAAGTCCTGTCCACTTTCCGAGCAATCAAACATGGGAAAGATGCCATGGATTTCCGTCTTTTCCCAATCCATCTTACGATCCTTTTCATAGGCAAAGGTTACCTGCATTTTTTGTGGATAACCGTGCACACAAAATCCTTCTTCCGAAGGAGCCACATCCAGATAAATGCTGTTTTCCGCCTTCTTTTTATAGGCATTGATATGATCATCCAATACCAGGTACATGGCATCACACTTAAGAGAAGGAATACACTGAGGAATACAGTACATCATCTCCGCAACTGTGTTGCACTGCATCATCTCCGCTTCCATGGAAAGGACCTCTTCCTCGAATTCCTGTCCATCCACTTCATTCCTGATCTGTATTTTCAGGTACTGTCTTAAATCGCGGCTGCTTCCCTTACCGCAGCCACAGCTCTCCTGCCATAGCATTTCTACGTCAGTATAGATATGTCTCGGAACTTTCTCGCCTGCCCAGATCCGCAAAAGTATATCCATACCATGATATCCTGCCTCCTCACGGATATGACTCACCGTTGTAATGCTTGGGCTATAAAATCCTGCCTTATCAAAATTGTCAAATCCTGTAACGCGAAAATCCTTTGGCGCCTGCAAGCCAAGCTCTGCCGCTGCTTCGCAGACTGCCACAGCTATATTATCATTGGCGCAGATAATCGCATCCGGTATCTTTTTATGCTTCTCCCATAAACTTTTAAATCCAAAAAATCCGCTCTGAAAGTCAAAAGCTCCATGCCAGATTTCATCTTCTGTCACCGCAATATTGTGTTCTTTTGCGTAATCCATCATCCCCCGGAGACGGCAACCACATTCATAATTATCCTCCGGTCCCATAATAAACCAGAATTTCTCACAGCCATGAGCTTCATAAAGATGCGCGATAATCTGCTGCATGGCAGAGTAATTGTCAATGCCTACATAATAAAAATCCTCCAGCTCATTGGCAATAGACACAACCGGAACATTTGTTCTTTTTGCACGCTGTATCACCTCATCAAATATGGGCTGTGAACTGATATTATTAAGTTCCAGAATGATACCGTCAAATTCGTCGAAATCGGGCAGGTTAAAAATATTATATTCCGCCCTGTTGTATCCCTGATCTTTGTTCCAATTGCCGCTGCTGTTGAAAATGTAAAGATTTACATCCTCTTTGGTCTCCTGAATCCGCTGCATAATACCTGCCGGCCATGCATAGGTAAGGTATCTTTTCCAGCCATCTGTAATCAACGCAACTTTACGCATTTGCACCACCCCATAAATACTATTAAATAAATAGTAACATATCCTCTTTGTAAATACCAAAAATTACCTTTCATCTCAATCGTTGCAGAACATTTTTCCCCGGGACGATTCGCTTCCCGGTATATCATTGCCCTTTATATATCCGGCATT
>JBJEJG010000112.1:0-12244 GCA_051877795.1 Acetatifactor sp. | reverse complement strand
ATCTTGTGGCAGAACTCTACGGAAGAAGGATCTCCGCCGTGCTCACCACAGATACCTACATGCAACTTGGGATTCACAGGCTTGCCCAGCTTGATGGACATTTCCATCAGCTTGCCGACACCGGTCTGATCCAGCTTAGCAAAGGGATCGTTCTCGAAAATCTTGGTGTCATAATAAGCGTTCAGGAACTTGCCTGCGTCGTCACGGGAGAAGCCAAAGGTCATCTGAGTCAGATCGTTGGTACCGAAGCAGAAGAAGTCAGCTTCCTTTGCGATCTCGTCAGCAGTCAGAGCTGCACGGGGAATCTCAATCATGGTACCTACTTCGTACTCAAGGTTAATGCCGGCTGCCGCGATTTCAGCATCAGCGGTTTCTACTACAACGTTCTTAACGAACTTAAGCTCCTTCACTTCACAAACCAGAGGAATCATGATTTCGGGCTTTACATTCCAGTCGGGATGAGCCTTCTTTACATTGATTGCCGCACGGATAACAGCCTTAGTCTGCATCTTAGCGATTTCAGGATAGGTAACTGCCAGACGGCATCCTCTGTGACCCATCATAGGGTTGAACTCATGCAGAGAAGCGATGATGTTCTTAATGGTTGCAACATCCTTACCCTGAGCCTTAGCCAGCTTCTCAATGTCAGCTTCCTCTGTGGGAACAAACTCATGCAGAGGCGGATCCAGGAAACGGATGGTAACAGGACATCCCTCCAGAGCCTCGTATAATTTCTCGAAGTCACCCTGCTGATAAGGAAGAATCTTATCCAGAGCAGCCTCTCTCTCTTCTACAGTGTCGGAGCAGATCATCTCACGGAAAGCAGCAATTCTGTCTTCCTCGAAGAACATATGCTCGGTACGGCAAAGACCGATGCCTTCAGCACCCAGCTCACGCGCCTTCTTTGCGTCGGCGGGAGTATCTGCATTGGTGCGAACCTTCAGCTTTCTGTACTTGTCAGCCCATGCCATTACACGGCCGAACTCACCTGCGATGGTTGCATCAACAGTCTTAATCTGTCCTGCATAGATGTTACCGGTTGTACCATCGATGGAAATATAGTCCCCTTCATGGAACTCCTGGCCTGCCAGAGTAAATTTCTTATTCGCCTCGTCCATTGCAATATCGCCGCAGCCGGATACACAGCAGGTACCCATACCACGTGCAACAACTGCTGCATGAGAAGTCATACCGCCACGAACGGTCAAAATACCCTGAGATGCCTTCATACCGGTGATATCCTCAGGAGAGGTCTCCAGACGAACCAGAACAACCTTTTCTCCTCTTGCAGCCCAATTTTCTGCATCCTCAGCAGTAAATACAATCTTACCGCATGCCGCTCCAGGAGAAGCACCAAGGCCTTTTCCAAGAGGAGTTGCAGCCTTCAGTGCAGCTGCATCGAACTGAGGATGAAGCAGTGTATCCAGGTTACGGGGATCAATCATGGCAACTGCCTCTGCCTCGGTCTTATGTCCCTCATCTACCAGATCACATGCAATCTTTAACGCTGCCTGTGCGGTTCTCTTACCGTTACGGCACTGCAGCATATACAGCTTCTTGTTCTCAACAGTAAATTCCATATCCTGCATATCGTGATAATGGTTCTCAAGAGTTTCGCAAACCTTGATGAACTCAGCATATGCCTCAGGGAACTCCTGCTCCATCTGTGCGATAGGCATGGGTGTACGAACACCTGCTACCACATCCTCGCCCTGTGCGTTCTTTAAGAACTCACCCATCAGCTTCTTCTCGCCGGTTGCAGGGTCACGGGTGAAAGCAACACCGGTACCGGACTCATTATTCAGGTTACCGAATACCATGGGCATTACGTTTACGGCAGTACCCCAGGAATAAGGAATGTCATTGTCACGACGATATACGTTGGCACGAGGGTTATCCCAGGAACGGAACACAGCCTCGATAGCCAGTTTCAACTGCTCAACAGGATCGGAAGGGAAATCCTTGCCCAGCTGCTTCTTGTACTCAGCCTTGAACTGCTCAGCAAGAGTCTTCAGGTCAGCAGCGGTCAGCTCAACATCATACTTAACACCCTTCTCTTCCTTCATCTTGTCGATAAGCTGTTCAAAATACTTCTTACCAACCTCCATAACCACATCAGAGAACATCTGGATGAAACGTCTGTAGGAATCATATACGAAACGCTCAAATGCGGGATCGGGGTTACCTGCAATCATTGCAGCCACTACTTCGTCATTCAAACCAAGGTTCAGAATGGTGTCCATCATACCGGGCATGGAAGCACGTGCACCGGAACGAACGGAAACAAGCAGAGGATTCTTCAAATCTCCGAACTTCTTGCCGTTAATTTTCTCCATTTCAGCTACATACTCCATGGTCTGACCCATGATTTCGTCGTTAATCTTACGGCCGTCCTCATAATACTGAGTACAAGCCTCTGTAGTAATGGTGAAGCCCTGAGGAACAGGCAGACCGATGCTTGTCATCTCAGCCAGATTAGCACCCTTACCACCCAGAAGGTTACGCATGCTCATGTCACCTTCACTGAATAAGTACACCCATTTTTTCATTCTTGTGTTTCTCCCTTTCAAATAAGATTTAAACAGCCAAAAGCAGTTCGGCTGTTTCTGACATAATAAGTCGAACTATGAGCTTAATGCTTACTCATTGTAACAATTCACCAAAAGAATATCAAGCCGAAATTGACAAAAATTTGACACACTCTGGATTTTCGTGCAACCCTACAATTTTTCTTGTTTTTCAAAAGGCAAAATGCACAATAAAATATTAATTTGTAAACGCTTACATTTGTAAGCATTTACATCGTGCATCTCTTTTCACAAAAGCACAGCCCTGTTCTGCAAAACATTTGGGAACAGGGCCAATCCTTACTTTTCCGGCACAAAACTGTCAAAAATATAAATGTCAAAATTCTTTTTCGCTGCCGCAAGCTGCTCCCTGCTCTTAATTGTCCAGGCTGCAGCAGTATTGTGGTAAAGGCTGCGGCATAGTTTTCTGGAAAGGATATCAGGGTATTTATGATTATATGCAACAAAGTCCGGCTTTCCCAGCCAGTTGAACAAAAGATTCTGCAGTAAGAAATAAAGAATCCCTCTGTATTCTCCCTCCCTGCAGAAGGCATCCGCCAGCTGACCTCTGACAACCGTCTTCCTGTGCCTGCGGTACCAGAGCACCCCAAGCGGATTGAAGGATTCAATACAGTACATGCCCCTGTATTCCGAAAGCAGTTTATCCCCCGCAGAACAGATGGAGGTGTCCGCAGCTTCTATTTTTAACTCCACAATCAGAGGCACTCTTCCGTCCACCAGCCTCAGCACCTCTTCAAACCTGGGAATTTTCTGGTCTGTACCGCAGAGGGAAAACTGCTGCAATTCCTCGTAGGTATAGTCACACACTTTCCCTTCTGCCCCACATATCCTCTTCAGGGAAAAGTCATGAAACACCACGGGCACACCGTCCCGCGTCATCTGGATATCAAGCTCTATACCAAAGCCGGCCTCCACCGCTTTTTCAAAGGCCCGCATGGAGTTTTCCGGCGCATCTGAATTGTTGTCATGCAGCCCCCTGTGGGCATAAAGCCATTTACAGAAGGGCGCCGTATCCGGCTTTTTTGTCATTCTCGGCATAATCATCAGAAGGTACACCACACACAGTACCAGAATACAGATTACAATAATCAACAGTATCTTCATTTTTCAAACTTCCTTTGTAGTTTTTATCATCAATCGTCTACATCAAAATTCTCCAGCAGACTTTCTTTTTTCTGAGGCTTTACATCTCCGTGCCGTACCTGTGTCATGGTACAGAAGGCCAAAACAGCAAACACAAAGGCATAAGGGAACAGGGTTCTATAGGATACTGTTTCCAGAAGGAACCCTGACAAAATGGGAGTAACCACCTGCGCTGCCATCGAAAAGGTATAATAGGTTCCCGTGAATTTGCCGATGTCGCTGCCCTGGCTCATTGCCACAATCATGGGATAGGAATTGACATTGATAGCTGCCCAGCCCACACCAATCAGGGCGAAGGCAATATTGACAAGCGGATGATATGCGCCCACAAAAATTGCCGCTCCATAGCAGGCCGCCATCAGCAGCACGCCTCCCATAATCGTCTTCTTTCGTCCGATTTTTGCGGAGATGCTTCCGATAGGTATGTAGCTGACAATGGCAGCAACGGTTGCCACCATGAGACAGTTGGCAAAGCTTCCGCCTTCCATTTTCCACACGACTCTGGTATATCTGGAAAAAGCGGTGGTCACCGCATTGTATGCCATAAACCAGAAGCAAATGGACATCAGCATAAAAATCATGCTCCGCTTTACCTCTTTGGAAAGAATTGTTTTTTCCCCGGCGGTAAACTGTTCTGTCTTCTCTGTGCACTCTGCTTCTTCTATTTCCTTTCGAAGCTTATTTTCCCTGATTGTTATCAGCAGTACTCCCACCGCTACTGCCATCAGTGCCGCAATACTGACAAACAGAGGTGTATAGTCCGGTCTGTCTCCCTTGCCGACCAGCAGTTTAATCATCACCAGAGCATAGACACCTCCCACTGCACCCATAAGATTTATCACAGCGTTGGCACGGCTGCGCAGTCTGTTCGGCGTCAAATCGGGCATCAGCGCCACCGCCGGAGAACGGTACAATCCCATGGACAAAAGCGTGGCAAACAATGCCGCGATAAAAAGCAACAGGCTCTGCCTTCTATCCGCCAGAGGCAGAAGCATCATGAAAATCACTGCCAGAATCGTTCCCACCAGAATAAAAGGTGTCCGTTTTCCCATCGGCGTGCTCACTTTATCGGAAAGCGCTCCAAACACGGGAAGAAGAACCAGCGCCAGAACATTGTCCATTGCCATAAGCACACCTGTCACCGTCTCCCCAAGTCCAAAGGTATTCTGCAGCATCAGCGGTATGATGTTATCATACATCTGCCAGAATGCGCAGATACTTAAAAATGCCAGTCCGATAAAAAAAGTTCTCCTGTAATTTAATTTTGTCTGCATAAAAACCTCCCGTCAATTTACAAATCATATACCTTTTTTTATTGTAGCATAATCAGATTTTCAGGCAAGCAATTACAGGTAAATTTTTCTCTTCAAACACAAAATCTTTAGATTACTGTTTTCCCTTGCTAAAAAAGGCAATTTATGTATAATAGAAAGAAGTTGTACCTATTTAATAGGAAAAGAAAGAAAATGAGGTTGTCAGTATGATTAGTGCAAATAATGTGACACTCCGAATCGGCAAAAAAGCTCTGTTTGAAGATGTCAATATCAAATTTACCGAAGGAAACTGCTATGGATTAATCGGTGCCAACGGCGCCGGAAAATCCACCTTTTTAAAAATCCTCTCCGGCAAACTGGAGACGACAAAGGGCGACGTCACCATCACGCCCGGTCAGCGTCTCTCCGTACTGGAACAGGATCATTTCAAATATGATGACTATGTGGTAATGGATACGGTTATCATGGGCAATGAACGCCTGTACCAGATTATGAAGGAAAAGGACGCCATCTACGCAAAAGAGGATTTCTCCGATGAGGACGGCATCAGAGCAAGCGAACTGGAAGCAGAGTTTGCGGAAATGGACGGCTGGGAGGCAGAGTCCAACGCTGCCATGCTGCTAAACGGTCTTGGCATCGACACCTCCTACCACTACTCTCTCATGAGGGATCTGGACGGTAACTTAAAGGTAAAGGTGCTGCTGGCGAAGGCATTGTTCGGCAACCCCGACATTCTGCTTCTGGATGAACCCACCAACCATCTGGATCTGGACGCCATCGCATGGCTTGAGGACTTCCTCATTGACTTCGAGAATACCGTCATCGTAGTGTCCCATGACCGTTACTTCTTAAACAAGGTCTGCACCCACATTGCGGATATCGATTACGGCAAAATTCAGCTGTATGCCGGAAACTATGATTTCTGGTATGAGTCCAGCCAGCTGTTGATTAAGCAGATGAAGGAAGCAAACAAGAAAAAGGAAGAAAAGATTAAGGAGCTGCAGGAGTTCATCTCCCGTTTCTCCGCTAACGCATCCAAATCCAAGCAGGCTACCTCCAGGAAACGTGCATTGGAAAAAATTGAACTGGATGAAATCAAACCCTCCAGCAGAAAATATCCTTATATTGATTTCCGCCCCGACCGCGAAATCGGAAACGAGGTTCTGACCGTGGAGCATCTTTCCAAGACCATCAACGGGGAAAAAGTGCTGAACGATATTTCCTTCGTTGTGGGACATGACGATAAGATTGCCTTTGTGGGCAGCCAGGAGCTTGCAAAGACCACTCTCTTCCAGATTCTTATGGGGGAACTGGAGCCGGATGAGGGAAGCTACAAGTGGGGCGTCACTACCTCTCAGGCATATTTTCCCAAGGACAATACCGCCGAATTTGACAACGACCTGACTATCACCGATTGGCTGACAGGCTACTCTCCCGTAAAGGATGTAACCTATGTGAGAGGTTTCCTGGGACGTATGCTCTTTGCCGGCGAAGATGGTGTCAAGAAGGTAAAAGTGCTCTCCGGTGGTGAAAAGGTACGCTGTCTGCTGTCAAAAATGATGATCAGCGGCGCTAACTGTCTGGTTCTTGATGAGCCTACCAACCACCTGGATATGGAATCCATCACCGCCCTGAATAACGGCCTGATTAAGTTCCCCGGTGTGGCACTGTTCTCCTGTCATGACCATCAGTTCGTGCAGACAACCGCAAACCGCATCATGGAGCTTCTGCCGGGCGGCGGACTGGTTGATAAAATTACCACCTACGACGAATACCTGGCAAGCGACGAGATGGCAAGAAAGAGAACCGTATTTACCGCCAACAAGGAAGATGACGAAGACTAAATTTATGAAGCCTGCCCTGACCGGCAGGCTTTTTTCAGGAACCAAAGAGAGAATTTTTCGGTAGAAAGGCCATAGAAATGGCAGAAGGTGAGGAAAATGCAGCAAATAGATTTACATGTACACTCTACCCGCTCGGACGGCACATTTACCCCTACACAACTGGTTGAGTATGCCATGGAAAAGGGGCTGGCAGCCTTTGCTTTGACAGACCACGATACCGTGGAAGGACTGGACGAGGCAATCGGGTATGCCGAACAACTCCGTCATACCTTGCCGCCCGAAAAAAGCGCAAAGATTCCGGAAGTCATTCCCGGTATTGAGTTCTCCACGGAATATCAGGGACAGGATATACACATTGTAGGTCTTTACATCGATTACCATAACAATGCCTTTGCTGCAAAGCTACAGGAATTCGTGGATTCCCGCACAAACCGCAATATAAAAATGTGCCGTCTGCTGCAGGAAAACGGCATTAACATCACGTATGAGGCACTGCTGCAGGAATTTCCCAATTCCGTCATCACAAGAGCCCACTACGCCAACTATATGCTGAACCACGGCTATGTAAAGAGTATGAAGGAAGCCTTTGACAGATACGTAGGAGACCATGCGCTCTGCTTTGTTCCCCGCGAAAAAGTAACTCCGGTTCAGGCTGTACAGTTGATTCTGGAGGCAGGCGGAGTCCCGGTACTCGCCCACCCTATCCTGTACCATATGAGTGATGAACGGCTTGATACACTGACTTCAGAATTAAAGGATGCCGGACTTACAGGCATTGAAGCAATCTATTGCACCTACAAGCCTTATGAAGAGCGGCAGATTCGTACCCTCGCTGTAAAATACGACCTTCTCATCAGCGGTGGCAGTGACTTTCATGGTGATAACAAGCCGGGGCTTGACCTGGGCACAGGCTACGGCAGTCTTTTTGTCCCCTACAGTCTCCTGCCCCCCATAAAATCCCGCAGCCGAAACTGCTGAATTCCGCAAGACGCAAACCACAAAAAACCGTAATTCCTGCCGAAGCAAGAATTACGGTTTCCCTTTTACTTTATTCACCTTGCAGAGCCTGTCAAAAAAACGCTGTGCGTCTCTCTGTCCGGCATATTATCCCTCGACAATTAAATATCTTCCGTCACCAACATCAAACACTTCATCGGCTTCCAGAATCTGTTCATCCATGGCGCCCTCCATGTCGATGCCTTCCTCCTCAAAATACTCCACTACCTCATCCACGGAATTCACCACAACCGCCATGCATTCCTCCAGAAAATCCTCGGCTTCATCAAGCGTTTCAGCTACCTTTTCGGGAAAAAGCTGAAGCTGATTATCCAGGAAGCACTCGAGAACTTCATCATCAAATTCACGCATATTTCCACCCTCCTTTGCTGACAGAATTTTATTTATGCCCACATACTACAATGTTATCTCTCTTCTGTCAATACTGTATCTGCTAAAAGCTATCGATTCAGGTAGTCCAACAATTCCAGAGGATGTTTGATAATAGCATCCGCATGAGCTTCTTCCAGCTCCGCCCGCTCTCTGAAGCCCCAGAGTGCGCCGACGGTAAAGGCTCCGGCTCCCTTGCCCGTCTTCATATCTGTAGCTGTATCCCCCAGATACAGGATGTCGGCGGCAGTCATTCCCAGCTGTTCCAGAATGACAAAAACACCCGCCGGGTCAGGCTTGATGGGAAGTCCCTCCTTCTGCCCCTGAAGGATATCAAAATATCCCTTCCCGAACAGCGCTTCTATCACATCTATCGTCTGGTCGTGGGGCTTATTCGAAAGAACCGCAATTTTCAGTCCCCTCTCTTTTAACTCTGCCAAAAGCTCCGGAATGCCGTCATAGGGCTTTACCTGATACATACAATCCACGGCAAAATATTTCTTATACAAGGCAAAAGCCGCCTCAAAATGAGTCAGCCCCGTATCTCCCGCCGCTGTCAAAGCACGCTTGATTAAGTTCGCCGCACCGTCTCCCACAAAGTATTTGTAGTCTGACTCCGGGAACGGGCCGTAGCCGAAGGGTTCAAGTGCTCTGTCAGCACAGTATTTAATACTGGCAATGGAATCGGATAAGGTTCCGTCCAAATCAAAAATAACAGCTTTTTTCATTAAAATCCCTTGCTTTTTCAATCCAGCCACTCCTTTATCTCCTGATACAGTCTTCCTACAGGAAGACCTACCACATTGCTATAATCCCCTTCAATTCCCCTGATATACCTGGCGCAAAATCCCTGAATGCCATAGGCTCCCGCCTTGTCCATACAGTCATTTGTGGACACATACTCTGAAATTTCCCGCTCACACATTGGATAAAAGGTTACTCCGGTCATCTCATGGAAGGTTTTTTGCTGTAGCTGTTCTCCTGCCGGTCTGTAATAAAGCGTCACACCGGTATACACCTGATGCGTGTTCCCGGACAACCGCTCCAGCATCTCCACTGCCTGCTCTGCATCGACAGGCTTGCCGAGAATACTTTTCCCGACTGCCACAATCGTGTCGGCGCCGATGACAATCACATCTTCCTTCACATCTGTCAGGGAATCCAGCACGGCCCGGGCCTTCTGTTCCGACAATTCCTCCACGATTTTTCCCGGCTCTTCCGCGGTTATCTTTTCCTGCACATTACTGATTTTCACCTCAAACTCAAGCCCAATCTGCTCCAGCAGTTCTCTCCTTCTGGGAGATGCCGATGCCAGTATGATTCGCATAATGTTCTCTCCTTCTGCCGTCTTCGGCGACCCGGCAATCTGCAATTCAGCCAGATTACTTGCAGAGCCATACACTAATGATGCGTTTCCGGGATAAAGGTTCTTGTCACCGCATTTCCTTCCTCCGAAGCCGCCTTTGCGTCCAGAACAGCCTCTCGGCAGAATGCCTCCTGTGACTGGAACAGAGAGCGCCCTCTCTTATCCGGCTTCTCATAGGAGCCGTCTGCCTGCAGCACCGAGGCCTTCACATTATCCTTCAGCTGGCTCTGCAGAATGTGCAGCAGTTTCTCCTTCAGTTCCGGTCTGTCCACCGGGAACAGAATTTCCACGCGGCGCTCCAGATTTCTAGGCATCCAGTCCGCGCTGCCGCAGTAAATCTCATAATTTTCGTCATTTTCAAAGTAAAATATTCTGCTGTGTTCCAGGAAATTTCCCACAATAGAGCGCACAGTAATGTTTTCGCTGACTCCCTTGATGCCAACCTTCAGACAGCAGATACCGCGGACAATCAAATCAATTTTCACCCCTGCCGCACTTGCCTCATAGAGTGCCGCAATAATATCCCTGTCACAAAGAGAATTCATCTTGGCAATGATATGCGCAGGATGCCCTTCCATGGCATATTTCTTCTCCCGGCCAATCAGATACAAAAATTTGTCTTTCAGCCAGAGAGGCGCCATCGACAGCTTATTCCACACAAGAGGCTCGGAATAACCGGACAGCATGTTAAATACTGCCGTAGCATCTTCACCAATTGCCTCAGAGCAGGTAAGCAGACCGATATCCGTGTACAGCTTCGCCGTAGCATCATTGTAATTGCCGGTTCCCAGATGCACATAGCGGCGGATACCGTCCTCCTCTCTGCGAACCACCAGTGTAATTTTACTATGGGTCTTTAATCCCACCAGCCCGTAGATAACATGGCATCCTGCCTTTTCCAGCATTCTTGCCCAGACAATGTTGTTTTCCTCATCAAACCTGGCTTTCAGTTCCACCAGCACCGTTACCTGTTTACCGTTCTCCGCCGCCTGAGCCAGTGCCGCAATAATGGGAGAATTGCCACTGACACGGTACAGGGTCTGTTTGATGGCAAGCACCTCCGAATCTCTGGCTGCCTGACGGATAAAGTCCACAACCGGCTCAAAGGTCTGATAAGGATGATGAAGCAGAATATCTCCTTTCCTGATTTCATCAAAAATATCACAGCCTGCCGGAAGCTCCGGCACCTGTTGCGGCGTATACTTTGGCGTCTTCAGATGCTCATATCCCTCCAGCCCGTACATCTTCATGCAGACAGTCAGATCAAGAGGCCCGTCAATGGCGTAAATATTCTCTTTCTCCATGTGAAGCTCTTCTCTGAGGATATCCAGAAGGCGTTTATCACAGCCCGCCTCCACCTCCAGTCGGATAGCCTCACCCCACTGACGCTTTTTCAGCTGCTTTTCTATCTCCTTCAAAAGGTCTGCCGCCTCGTCCTCTTCAATGGTCAAATCCGCATTTCTCATAATCCGGAAGGGATGCGCGCAGACAATATCATAGTTCAGGAACAGCTTCGGCATGTTCCTCTCAATGATTTCCTCCAGCAGAATAATTTTTTTCGCCTTTCCCTCAGAGGGCAAAATTACAATACGGTTCAGTACACTCGGCACCTGCACCGTTGCAAATTCCATCTCGCCCTTTCCGTTCTTCTTTTGGACAAGAGCGGCAATGTTCAGCGTCTTATTGCGAATCAGCGGAAATGGTCTGGAGGAATCCACCGCCATGGGAGTCAGCACCGGATAGACATTTTCCTCGAAATACCGGTCAACAAAAGCCCCCTCCTCCAAGGTCAAATCTTCATGTCTTCCAATAATCCGCAGTCCGTTCTGCACCAGCTTCGGCACCAGAGAGCGATTCCAGGTAGAATACTGCAGCTCAACCAGCTTATGAATAGCCTCACCCAAAGCGGCAAGCTGCTCTGTAGGTGTCATCCCCGCAATATCCGTCTTCTCATATTTTGCATTTACCATGTCCTTCAGAGAAGCCACGCGAATCATGAAGAACTCATCCAGATTGGATGCCGTGATGCTCAAAAACTTCAATCTCTCGAACAACGGAATATTCTTGTCTCGCGCCTCATTCAAAACTCTGTGGTCAAAAAGAATCCATGATAGTTCTCGGTTGGTGTAATATTTCGGATTGCTAAAATCAATTTCTCCCATCGCATTCGTGCCCTTTCACACTATAATTTTTTATGCTGCCTTAACACAGGCTCCACGCTGAACACCTCCTGGAAAAAGTCTTCTCTGTCCTCAAAGAAGCATTTTTCCAGTGTAATATCCTCCTGCGTATCAATGGTAAGAATCAGCTGATTCTCCCTCAAAGCAGCCTTTAACCCCTTAAGCTTCTGCTTATGACTCCTGTCGAGACCGCTTGCCAGACGCAGAATGGCAGTCAGCTTTGCCACAATCATATAGGAATCCCTGTCAAGGCTGTTCCGGTTCTGTTGTCCGTAATAGACAAAACGGCTGTGATTAAACCGGACCACATTCGCTACAATCTCACGTTCCGTATGAGACAGGCCGATGATTTCCGTTGCCATCACAATCTGGTAAGAGGTCTCCCCTATGTTCATCATACTGATATATTTGCCGCAGTCGTGAAGGATTGCCGCCAGCCTTAAATAAAGCCTCTCCCGCTTTC
>JBJEJG010000111.1:46629-50934 GCA_051877795.1 Acetatifactor sp. | reverse complement strand
TGTTGCCGTGTCACTTGACAAATTCCGGCAGTAATTATAAGATAGTAATGCGAACGGCAGGTTCGTAACATAGTATTTCGCAGAAAATATAAATTTGAAATTTCGAAATCCTTAGAGGAGGTATGCCTATGAGCATGGAAATGACAAACTGCGAAATGCGAAAAAACCTGGGAAATAATATTCACCGAGAGCGTATCCGCCATAATCTCACGATAGAAGCTCTCGCCGAAGCCCTTGATGTATCGACACAGGCGATACATAAGTGGCAGAAAGGTGATAGCTACCCCGAACCGCCTAAAATGCTCAAACTGTCAAAACTGTTTGGCACATCGATAGAACAACTCCTGACAGGTAACGCGCAAGAGCGTTAGTGTCAGGAGTTTTTTGTGCCTGCTTTGAAGAAAAAGCCGGCCACCGGAGCTGATGCCTCGGTGGCCGTTTTCTATGCATGGTGTTTCGGAGGTTCCGAACCGGAGTCGATACTGTCTAAGAGGTCATTGATGAGCTCCTGGTGATTTTTTAGTATGCTGTTTAGCTCACCGGCGAGGTCTATCCCTTTGCCGGCGTTGAGATATAGCACTTCATTCGCATTGTTGAGGGCTATTTGGAGGAAAGGCTTGTTATATCTGGTAAGAGTCATGATTTGAGTTCCGTCCAGGCATCGGCATTCGATTTCGTAGTTGCATTCTATGCCCTGTTCGGCTTGTTCATCACACCATTCGCCCATTGCAGCCAGCAGTTCATCTGTATTGATAGGACCGGTATGCCTGGATTTCTCCAGCAGTGCTTCCAGATCCTCCGGACTATTGACAAGCATTGAGTCATCTTCCGAAGCTTCCTCATTTATGTAGGGAAACAGTACTCCGAACAGATTCGTACCCCAGTTCTCCAGATGTTTGTCCAGCGCAAACTGTCGACAGTTTATCGGCAGTTCTCCTCTCCGGAATATCCAGGCACTTTCTACCGGCATATATAGAATTTTGTAGATTGGCAGGTTGGCTTTTTTGGCGACACTCTCTGCTGTGGACAGGTCGTTACATCCGAGGTAGACATAGCTGTCGCAGTTGGCTATTATGGTCTGCCCATCATGCCCGTATCCCTGGGTGAGTTGTGCTTCCGATTGTACGATGATGGTGGTGCTAATTCCCCTTGAACGAATACTGGATATCATTCTGGGGAAGTCGTCGATTCTGCAGTTGGTTGCGAAGTCATCCAGGATGAACCTCACATCGTAGGGAAGTCGGTACCCGATGCTGTTGTCTGCTACCCGGCAAAGCTCGTTCATGGCCTGGGTGAAGAACAGGTTGGCAAGGTCATCCATGGACCGGTCGGTGTCGCTTACCTGTACAAAGAAGGCGGTTTTGCGTTTCCCTATCATACCGATGTCGGTTTCATCATCTGATAGCATATTGATGATAGAGTTGGTACAGTATCGGCCTATGATGGATGATAGCGTTATCTGGATGGACTGTTTTGTCCTGATTGCGCCGGCCATGTAGTGAGAGTAGCTTCTGTACGCCAGGCAGGTGGGGTTTCGTTTTCTTACCTCTTCCATGATTCGGTCGAAGGGACTGCTGACTTCTCTGAATTCAGAAAGCTCCATCGCCTCAAGAAGCTTTAGGACACTATTCAGATTCTGTTCGCATTTAGGTCGGAATTCCCATAGGTATGCAATCATGCAGACCAGGAGTTCCTGGGCAGACCTGTCCCAGAAGGGATCTGACATTTGACGGGTATCACTGCTGGAGTATACAATCATATGAGCGATTTTCGTGATGTCCATCTCCGAGTGGATATACCGGAAGAAGTTATATTTTATGGATTTTTCGGGATTATCGAAGTTCAGGAGTTTCGTTTGGTATCCTTTACAGCGAAGGTAGCCGTTATACTGTTTGTATAGGGAGCCTTTGGGGTCACATACTATGTAACTGCCGGTAGCCTGGAGTAAATTTGGAATGACTATGGTTCTGGTCTTTCCGGCGCCTGCGGCACCTACTACAAGAACGTTGTTATTACGTTTTGTCTTGTAGCAGTCCATGTCGTAGTATTGCCCCTCTCCCAGAATCAGTGCTGATTCCGGGATGGGAGAGCTGATGTTCTGGATGTCTGTAGGGTTGGTGATTTTGATTTCCATACGCAGTACCTCCTTTGGGATTATAAGGTGTGGGGGTTAAAGAGTGACTGGAATCGTTCTGTGCTGGATAAAGCCGGGTATGATTTGGTCACATAGACCGAATTTGACTGCTTCTTCAGCGTTCAGGTAGTTATCGAAGGAAGTAGATTCCTCGATTTCTCCAATTGTTTTGCCGGTGTGCTTAGAGAGAATTTCATTAACCAGTTTTCGGGTTTGCAGTATGGAGTCTGCGATATTCTTTATGGAGGTTGCGGAGCCTCCCACTCCTCCGGCAATCAGTGGTTCATGTATCATGACCTTGCTGTGGGGGAGAATATAGCGGTTTCCTTTCTGACCACCTGCCGGGATTATGGCTGCCATGCTGGCTGCTATTCCGGTACAGTAGAGCTTGATTGCTCCCTGGAGGAAGATGTTTCTGTTTGAGAGCAGCTCTGAATACAACTGTATTTCGTTGGTTCCGTTATGGCTTTCTTTTGTTACGGCAGGCGTCCATCTTCTGTTCATGGCGAATCCTCCTTTGAAAGGTGTATGGTATTCTGTGTTTGCAGAAACAGTATAATTCACATTGTTTCCGATTAACATAAACCAATGGTTGATGTTTGAATTTATGATGATAAGTGGTGATGCTCAGTCTGATGCCAAGAGAAGATCGATATCCTGGAATCATTATGGAGTTAAAGTGAAAAAGGATTTAAACAGATGCACTTGATGTGCTTGCAAATGAGGCTTTAGCCCAGATTGATGAAAGTGAAAAATAGTGTAAAAATAGTGAAATTTCAATGGAATATTTTCATCATATGAATTATACTATTTTTGAGGACAGCTTAGATGGAAGGATGATATTCATGATAAAAGTCACATTAACAAATGACATATTAAAGAAAATATCAGCGATAGATGAAAATCGATTTTTGTTAAGTACCATAGAACTGCCACCTATGACCAAGAATAGATTACGTAAAAACTCCAAGAAGAAGAGCTCTTATGCATCAAATAAGATTGAGGGGAATCCGCTTACGGAGAAGCAGGCGGACGAAGCGATTGAGAGAGACGAGCATAAGCATTTTCTGAAACCGGAACAGGAAATTAGAAATTATTTTCTTGCATTGAATCTGCTGGAGGAAAAGTTGAAGAGAAAAGAAGCATTTTCAAAGGAAATGATTCTTGAAGTGCAGGCGATGGTAGAAAAAGGCGCATCTAAGGAAAAGATTGGACTAAGAGGACCGATGCCACCTGGTGTATTATTTGCAGTGTATGATGCAGCCACAGGAGTACCGGATTATATTCCGCCGGAGTATTCGGATATTCCTGAACTGCTGGATGAATTGGTCGATTATGTGAATACAACAGATGATCATCCGCTCATTATTGCAGCGGTTGTTCATTATCAACTGGTTACGATTCATCCGTTTGAAGATGGAAATGGCAGGACTGCCAGGCTTATGTCCGGATATATATTGGACTTCTATGGCTACGGATTCAATGGAATCGGTTCTCTGGAAGAATATTTTGCATATGACCCGGATGAGTATTATGAATCTCTGCAGATGGGACTTCCTGCATTATATTATTCAGGAAGAGAAAATCCGCCACATCCTGAGATTTGGGTAAACTATTTTTTGCGCATGGTGGAGTTATATTCAAAAAAGGTATATGAGTTATCTAAAGGAGCTCAGGCTGATGATTTGGATGGCAGCCTATCCTATTTAAATGCAAAGGAAAAGGATTTTTTAGTGTTCCTTTTGAAAAAGAGATTATTAGAGTTTACGCCGATTGATGTAAGTAAGATGCTTGGTGTAACAAATAAAACAGTTATCAATCGATGCGCAAAACTGACTAACAATGGCTTCTTAGTTCCCAACATCGTGAGTCAGAGAATTCGTTCCTATTCGTTGAGCGAGTTTGCAAAGCGGAATGAGAAAAGCATTATTTCGAAGATTGGATAATAGGAAACAGAAGGGGGCGGTACAAATGAGTAAGTTGGACATAATATTTCATAAACGCCTGGAGAGAATACGCGAAGAACTGAATTCATACATTGATTCAATGTTTATCGGAAAGGAGCAAAAGTTTTCTGCTCCGATTCCCGGCAGAGTACCGGAAGAGAAGAAAGAGGGCGGTGTACAAGAAAAGCTGTCGTCTCCGCAGGAAGCACCTACAGAGGAACGACC
>JBJEJG010000111.1:43531-46529 GCA_051877795.1 Acetatifactor sp. | reverse complement strand
TCTGCGTCAAGACCAGGCCCGGCACAAGGTGTTTCGGCTGATGTTACAAGGATTCCGGAGTTTTTAAGAAGAGATGAGAAGCATCCGGACCTTGATAAGGTATTAGCGAGGAAGGAAGAGTCTTTTTCAGAAATGTTGCTTCGTATGATTGATGAGAAAGGCCTGAAGGATTCGGAGGTTTATAAGAGTGCTAATATTGACCGCAGACTCTTCTCAAAGATTCGCGGAGATGAGGATTATGTACCGAGCAAGAAGACAGCAATCTCTTTCTGCCTGGCATTACAGCTGGAAATGGATGAGGCCAAGAAGCTTCTGGCGACTGCCGGATATACATTGTCAGCATCTTCAAGATTCGACTTGATTATTATGTATTTAATTGAAACGAAAGAGTATAACGTTCATTTTGCAAATATTGTTTTGGACGATTATGGAGAAGGAACACTTTCAAGATAAATGTCCCTTCGGAAGCGACCGGTTTTGTTTATGAATTTTGTAATATGTGTATATCAATAGAAAGGCAGGTAACGCATATGAAAAAAGGATTAACAGAACTGGTTTTTATTTTGGACAGAAGCGGCTCTATGGGAGGATTGGAAAGTGACACAATCGGTGGCTTCAACGGGATGTTGCAGAAGCAGAAAAAGGAAGAGGGTGAAGCGAATGTGACAACGGTTCTCTTCGATGATCAGATTGATGTCATTCACGACAGATTCCCGATTGATGTTGTAAGGCCACTGACAGACGCAGATTACTACGTAAGAGGCTGCACGGCATTATTGGATGCAGTAGGCAGCACCGTTAAAAAGGTGGAGAACATTCAGAATCGTTTACCGGAAGAAATGAGGGCTGAGAAGATTATTTTCGTAATTACCACCGATGGACAGGAGAATTCCAGTCAGGAATATTCCGCTAACATGGTAAAGAAGATGATTGAAAAGAATCAGGAAAAAGGCTGGCAGTTCTTGTTCCTGGGAGCCAATATGGATGCAGTAGAAGAGGCTGAGAAAATCGGAATCCGAAGAACGCATGCCGCAAGTTACAAAAATGATGCGAAGGGAGTTCAACTGAATTATCAGGCAGTTGGAAGCGTGTTATCATGCATGAGATGTGCAGACTATAACGAGGAAGAAAAGAATATTATGATACCGGAATTTTTAAAATCGGTGAAACAGCATCTGGAAGAAGAGGATTAAACCGGAAGAAGAGGCATCCAGCACATATGTGGCGGCAACCAATGCAGGGATTGATGAAAAGCTTGCCATCATCAAGCATTGCGTAAGCAGCTTCCGAAGGACAGAGTGGAGCAGCGCTCCTATATGTCCGGAAATACTGTTCCTGAGTATCGATACATCACTATGATTTGAATTTGATTAAGCGGGAATACGAACGTGTCTCTCGAATCATCATGGAGATGCAGATGGCACTTGATAAGTACAATCAGACAGTGCAGTTTAATGTGGATATTTAAGAGGTTTTCCGTACAGGGCTTCACAAGACTTATGGTGAGCCGGAAGTTTATGTTCAAGATTGATTTAGATCAAAGCCTCCTGCTCGATTTAGTCCTCTGAAGTACCCAGAACCGCAAGACTGTGGCTGAACAACAACTCATTGGTCTCCAGAATCGTTTTTTTTTCGCTGCAGAGCAAACAGTATCAATGCATCACGTTCATCTCTTGCATATAATTCCCTGTTTCCGGACAGTTTCAGCATTTTCTGTGTTTCGTCGTCAGAAAGGCGTAACCCGAATGCGATGGCAATCAGTTTATCCCGCGATGGTGTTTTTGCACCGGAAAAAATCTGGTAGACATATGCCCGGTCAAGCAGTGAACCGCGTACAACATCTGCTCTGCTGATATTTTTTTGGTGACAGCAGCTTCAAATGCTCGGACAGGCAGCTTGTAAGCATGTTTCCCCTATTCTCCGTCAGATAATCATCTATATCCGTTGCCGCCTTGATTTCATGGTTTAATTCGTCAGTTGTTTTATATTCCATTTTGTATCTCCTTAGTATTTTCTGATATAATTATACAAAATTGCCGATAATGTGACAAGGTTGGATGCGAAGATTATGAAATACGAAGAGATTAAGCTGATAAAGCAAAGTGAAAAAAGCACAGTACATTTGGTGCGGAAAAAGGACGGAAATCAGTTTTTTATCCAAAAAATTCTGAAAGGACAGCACCCAATTTATTTGACGCTGCAAAATTGTCCGCACCCGTATCTGCCAAAGCTGTACGAGGTTACCATGTCTGATGAATCTACGGCTCTTATAGAAGAATATATTGAGGGGCAATCATTGGGCAGTGCAGAATTATCAGAGAAGCAGTTACTTGCTGCTATCAGGGAAATTTGTTCTGTTCTGGAATTTCTTCATGAAAAGGACATCATTCACCGTGACTTAAGCCTTCCAATCTTATCCTTGCAAAGGACGGGCACATCCGCCTAATTGACTTTGATGCCGCACGTATGCCGAAAGAGGACTTAGAACAGGATACAAAACTTTTGGGTACGCGGGGATATGCGCCGCCTGAGCAGTATGGTTTTGCTCAGACCGATGCGAGGGCTGACATCTATGCTCTTGGCGTTACCCTGAAACAGTTGTTGGGGGATAAGTCTCAGAAGCCGCGTTACAGACGAATTATTCAAAAGTGTACTAACCTGAATCCTGACAAACGGTATCAGTTTGTCCGACAGGTGAAAAGTGCTTTGTCCCGTGGAAAATACAGTGCCTTGTACGGTTGTGTGGCAATCCTCCTGCTTGCACTTTTCGGTTTTGGAGGAACCATATTATATCAGGCTGCAGCGAAAGAAGAGCTGCCATCTGAGAGTGGAGAACTGGTTGTGCTGCCTGCACCGGACAATCCTCACTGGAATGGCGAGACAGGTATTGCAATATGGGGAAATGTACCTGAGTCAGGCGTTGGGGACGGCGAAGTAGCATATCATTGGAGACTGTATAGAAAAGACACAGCGCCCCCTCCCGATCCTGATAGAGACA
>JBJEJG010000111.1:37025-43431 GCA_051877795.1 Acetatifactor sp. | reverse complement strand
TGTGGGAAAATGGGTTTTACTATTTTTTCGTATCCGCTGACGGGGACGGTGTTACTTATGCCAGTAGTCCGTATGTAATATCAGATGCCTTTGAGTATACAGGTGAATTTGCTCCAACGCTGCCCGCACCGACGGGACTCGAGTGGAAAATGTTTGAAACCGACAGGGGCAGAGAGTATTACGCTACCTTTAGCAACCTCGATGACTATGAAGATACAGACAGCTTTAACGTCTGGGTTTACGATAAAGACGGTAATTATGTCATGAATAATATCTGGACAAAAGAAGGAATCATGTCTGTGGGCTATAACGGTATCCGGATCAGACAGGAGTACTTAACAGATTTGGACGGTGCTTACCGCTTTGTCATTGAAGCTTATTCGTCGCGACCAAATGAATATAAATCGTATCTCATGCCCGACCCTGTGCCGGAAGAATGCTATAGTCCCTGGTATTACCGTTATAAATAAAATACAATGTAAAATCCCTGTGCCGTGAGTGGTGCAGGGATTATTTTGTATACCTCACGGTTAAATAATGAAAATTTGGGGTGGAAATGTCTGCTGCCAGCAGACCCCAAAAATAAAATCCCGTATATAATATTAATTGAGTGGGTCGCTATAAAACGAAAAAATGCACAGAAGGGGATATTAAGTATCCGAAAGGGTATGTAGAGTGACAAAATGGAAAAATATTGTAAATCAGAAAAAGAACTTGCAGAAGCAATAAAGAGTAATGAAGACACGATATACATTGAAGGAAATTTGAAAGATAAGGTTATACGGATAAAGGCTACAGGAAAAGTTGCATGGGGCGTTTGTGCGACTGGTTTGTCGGCAGCCATTCTTTTGTATGTTGCAACAAAACCGACAATGTTGGTAAACCCCCCGGCTGCCGGTGCTGAAGCAGTGGCTGGAACAGTAGTTGTCGGAGCAACTACGGCGGTATTGGGAAACGCAGCAGTGTCTGCAGTCTTAATCGGGGTAGCGGCAGGAGGAATAGGTGCGCTAACTACTTTACGAGATAAGTATAAAATTATAGAAAAAAGTGATAAATATATAAAATTAAAACGAAAATGATATATGAATGTAAAGCCAGTAAAACAAGAGGTTTCAGAGAGGCACTAGAGGAAGGAAATTTCTATGGAGAAAGAAAAAATATTGGTTGCAGCAGAACTTATTGGTTTGTTCAAGGAAATATTGCCTGAACTACCTGAGATTAAAGAGATAGTTAAGGGGAAATATGGATTTATCCATAGGCAAACCCCGGCAGAGGTACATGGGATAAAGGGATTTCTGATATGGGATTTTATACTTTACAATGAGATTACTTTTAAAGCCATGGATGGTGTTATCATATCGTTATTTACATCATTTTCTGATGAAGAAACAGAAGCAGAATGGAATAAACTCGAAAAAAAATTCGGAGTATAGCGCGGAATCTTTGGAGGCTCATAACAAATCCAAATGAACGTCCAATAGTTGATATTAAGTATCCGAAAGGGTATGAGGGGTGACAAGCCGCATGGGTGTCTGAAGTCTTAATCGGGCAGCAGCCGGGAGAAATATCAGCAGTAATCTTTATGGCTGGAGGTAATATCATTGAAAATAAAGAAACTGATTTATCAAATAAAACCGCCCTGTTCACAATGTCCCTATACATTGGGCATGATACATACCGTAAATAATCCATGTCCCCAATGCAGGGAAAATGGATATCAAGCATTTGAAGAATTCAAGGATTGGCAGTCAGGAAACTATTCGGATTTGGAAGACAAATAAATCCAAGCTTTAAATTGGAGACTATTACCGTATCGACAGACTTGAGGTAGTTGAAGGAAGCATTCAGATTGCCTGCTTGCCCCGGTTTATACCTTATGCGAAATATATTAAAAGAAACGAAACCTGCAGATTTTGAACCTGCAGGTTTTCTTGTATGGTGCTTGAGTTTAAGCCGGGCTTGCTTAGGATACCCTATAAAGCCTGAGAATCTTTGTGCATTTCCACAGGAAGACGTTTAAGAGTTTGACAGACGGTTTGAATTTTTGCAAAAGGCAATCAGATTCGGGAAAGGGTGAGCGATGCATTGAGGATAAACGATGAGATTCTGAAGGGAAGGCTCCGGATTTTCTGCAACTATAAAACAGACACATTTTTCTGAAAAATGTGCCTATCGGCCGGAGAAAAAAATAGGTACAATATTGGTAAAGGTGAGAAAAGTCAGGAGCAGTAACAGGAGGAAAGTGCAGCATGACAAAAAACATTTTAATCATTAACACCATTCCCGATGGAATAATATTTCATAAAATGAAGGAATTATTGAGCGGTACGCAAAACAATATAGACTGGGTCGATGCCTCGGTTTTAAACATCTCACATTGTATCGGATGTAATTATTGCTGGCTGAAAACTCCCGGAATATGTACCATCAAGGATGATTACGAAATTCTCCTGAAGAAAATGATTTGTTCTGATGCAATGTGGGTAATCTCAGAAACAAGCTTTGGTTTTCTGTCCCATCCGGCAAAGAATATATTTGACAGAGTTATGCCATTGGTGACGATGTACCTGCATTTTGAGAATGGTGAGATGCGTCATATCATGAGGTATGAAAACAAGGTGGATATAGGTATTGTCTATTCCGGAGAAGGGAATCAGGAGTACCTGGAAAGATGGTGCAAAAGAGCGGCTGTCAATTTCGGCAGTAAATCGCTGGGTGTATTTTCAGAGAGTAGAATAAAGGAGGCGGTTTCATGCATGTAGTAATCATAAACGGAAGTCCCAGAGCAAGAAAATACAGTAACACAGATAAGATTATTGAAGCGTTTGGCAGGGGGCTGATGCAGACGGGCGCCACCTATGAGTTGTATTCTCTGTCGGATAAGAAAGAATGGGATGCTGCAAGAGAAGCATTTTATAGCAATACGCAGATACTGATTGCATTGCCTTTGTATGTGGAATGTATTCCGGGGCTGCTGTTGGAATTTTTAGAGACATTGCATCAGAAAGAAGAAGCCGGAACCGAGATTTCCTTTATTTTGCAGAGCGGATTTGCCGAAGGGTGTCAATTAAGATGTGGCGAGGAGTTCTTAAAAAAGCTTCCTGCACAGCTTAATTGCAGTTACGGGGGATGTCTTGTCAAGGGAGATAATTTCGGCATTCGTATTGCGGATGATAAACAGCTCGACCAGATGCTGACTCCATATGAAAAAATGGGAGCACTTTATGGAAGCAATGGTAATTTTGATAATCCGGAGTCAGAGAAATTTACAGGACCTGAGAAATTTTCATTTCCTATAAGAATGCTGCTTGCGTTTGTTTTTAAAACCTTTGCCAGAAAGAGATTTGGCGAGGCCGCGAAAAGCTGGGGCTGTACACGACCGCTTGATGACAAACCCTATGCAGCGCAGGCTGGAAAATAATAAAATGTATGAGGTTGAGTTATGAAATTGATTATCCATGATTTGGGGGAAGAATATAACGAATATCTGAATGAAAAAGCAGATAAGGTGATATGGGCAAATGGCAAATATGCGCCATGTCAGGGATGCTTTCATTGCTGGACAAAGAATCCTGCCACATGTGATATGAAAGATTCACTGCACGAAATGTGTCGTATTATCGGTCAGGCAGATGACTTGATTATTATCACCGAGAACTGGTATGGAGGTCACAGTCCGGCAATAAAGAATATCCTCGACAGAAGTATTGGAACATCCACACCATTCAGTACATATCGCGGAAGGCAGATGCATCATACATTGCGCTATGGAAAACATAATAAAATGACAGTTGTGGCATATGGTGATATGACAGACAGGGAAAGAGAAACATGGAAACTCATGGTAGAACGAAATGCGATTAATGAAGGCTTTGTCAATCATGAACTGATATGCATTGATTCCAAAGAAGAAGCGGAGGGTATTGCATTATGAAGACAGTTTTTATAGATTGCAGTCCCAAAAAGAAACTGAGTGCATCCGGATTTATTGCCGGTTTTACAAGTGTATTTGTCGGCGGGAAAAAGGAAAAGTTAAAATTGCGCACCAGGGCAGATTATCAAAAGACCCTTGAGATGATTGAGGATGCAGATAATATTGTTTTTTCAATGCCGCTATATGTGGATGGAATACCGTCTCATATCTTGCCGTTTTTGAAGGAGATGGAGGTTTTTTGTAAAGAGAAGGAACGAAATATTCGAATATATGTGATTGCAAACAATGGTTTTATTGAAGGAAAACAAAATGAACCGCTTATGCAGGTTATGGAGAATTTCTGCTTAAGAAGTAATCTGTCCTGGTGCGGAGGGATTGGTATCGGCGGCGGTGTTATGATGAATGTTATGCGCATTCTGGTTATGGTATTCTTCGGAATCATGCTGTTAAATATGATTCTTCTCGGAATTAGTACAGGAAATTACCTGCAGACAAAACCGATGATTGAATTTGGAAAACAATTACTTGAAGTATTGATACTTGGGTGTGGGATTATATCCTTTGATATAGGGCTTGCGTTTTGCATTAATCGTGGCAAAGTATATGGAAAGCACTATACCAGGATTATGGTGCCGTCGTTTTTGTTCATTCCATGCGCAGATATTTTTTTCACTATCATGTCTTTGTTTTCAGGTGGTATATTCCGGGGATGGTTTTCGAAAAAGAAACCGTCCGCATGACCTGGTCTGTATAAATTAGCAAGTAAGTGTTTTACTTTGAAAAGAGATTATTGTATAATTGTTAATTGTCAGGCCTGAATTACTGTCTGTTATTGTTATTATCTTTTTAATATTATATGATGTGTATTGTTCAAGATATCGTGAGGGAAAGGGCTATTTTATCGGTTTTGCCTTGAACAGGAACTGACGGTAACCTAAAGAGTAAATTATGTATAGAGTGAAATGAGGAATAAGCATGGGATATCTGATTTCGGAGACCACCAGAGAGGAAAGAGAACAAATCGTTGCGGAATCTCTGGGGAACATTTCAGCTAACTGTGACGGGTGCATGGCAGGGCTTGCAGAAATATATCAGGATTACATAGATGGGAAAAAAGAACTCCGTGAAATCAACATGGAATACAACGCGAGATTCATAAAGGGCAATGATGTGCCGGGCAGAGAGCCCTGTCCCTATTGCTAAGGGCATCTGGTCAGAGAACACAGCGGAATCGGGATTCCTTTCTTTGTTCGGGAGGACGGAGCAAAGACCTCTGACATGAATGAAGCCTGAGAGATGTCAGGGAGGCAAGCGGACAAATGATGGCAAAGATAATCGGGAAGGGTATTCTCTGAGTTGATAGAATAGAATCACAGCGAAACAAGGTGGAGAGAAGACTATGGGGTGGATGGAAGCAATCGGTGCGGCGATACAGTATATGGAAGACCATATCACCGATGAACTTACGGTGGAAGAAATTGCGAATCATGTGAATATTTCGTCCTTTTATTTCCAGAAAGGGTTTGCGATGCTCTGTGGATTTACAATCTCGGAATACATCCGCAACAGGCGACTTGCTCTTGCCGGAAATGACCTGGCGACAGGTGATGAAAGAATCATTGATATCGCAATAAAATATGGATATGATTCGCCGGACAGCTTTACCAAAGCTTTCTCAAGATTCCACGGTGTGACTCCGACAGCAGCACGCAAGGATAAGGTGATGCTGAAATCTTTCGCTCCGCTGAAGTTCAAGCTATCATTAGAAGGAGGATATCTCATGGATTACAAGATTGAAAAGAAAGAAGCATTTACGGTTATCGCAAATGCAAAGACATTTCCTTATGAAGGCGCTAAGGAAGTGATACCGCAGTTCTGGCAGGAGCACTTTCAGGCAGGTAAGGGGAAAACGGTAATGGGTTATTATGGCATCAATATCGATGAAAAGATGGGCAATGATACCTTTGAATACCTGATTGCGGACCCCTATAAAGAAGGCACGGATGTACCGGAGGGCTTTGTCACCAGAACGATTCCTGCGTTTACCTGGGCGGTATTTCCGTGTGTTGGTCCGATGCCCAATGCACTGCAGGATGTGAATACCAAGATTTTCACAGAGTGGCTTCCGGCCCTGAAGGAGTATGAGTTTGCCGCCGGATATTGCGTGGAGATGTATGATGATCCGACAAAGTATCCGAATGGTACACAGGACGAAAAGTACTATTGTGAAATCTGGATTCCGGTGAAGCAGAAGTAAGGGAATAAAAATAAGGGAATAGAAATAAGAGAATGGAAATCGGGCAATTGCCGCAGATGCTTCTGTGAGGATTGCCCGACTTTCTTATATGGTGCGTGACACGAATGTGCCCCCGGAGGTCATTGCTTTTAGATATATTCAATTGGGAGAGCAACCAGGTTTTCCCGCAAATAAGTTTTTTTATCAATCAGGCAGAGGATAACTCCCATTCCTCT
>JBJEJG010000111.1:30947-36925 GCA_051877795.1 Acetatifactor sp. | reverse complement strand
TCACCGGTTCTTGCCGCAATCGCCGTGAGAAATTTAGTAAAGGTGATGCTGTCTGCAGAGATAAGCTCGTTTATATCTCGTTCAAGATAAGTTGAGACATAAGAAGAATAATATTCCTGCCAGTCTCTGTCTATATCGTATAATTCAGGGTAGGAACCCTTGTGTATGATTTCCCATAAATCATTATATGGTTTCAGTTCTTTTTCACGCCCACATAGATAGTTTTCTGTCGGTACGAAATGTTGATTGAACTTAACACCATGTATTTCACGTAAAGAGAGGCCAGAAAGCTCAGCGACAGAAACTCTTCCGGCGAGGGACTCACTCATTCCCTTCATTAACTCAAGTTTTTGGGAACCGGAGAGGATGAACATGCCTCGCTCGTCAGATTCATCAACCTTTAGCTTGATATCTTCCAGGATACTGTTCTCTTTTTGAACTTCGTCGATAAATAGCGGACAAGGGTTATTCAGAAAGAAAAGTTTTGGCTCCTCCCTGGCCTGAAGCCTTGTCAGCTTATCGTCAAAATTAGCTCTGTTGTATTCGGAAAATGTATGTTTTACAAGTGTTGATTTGCCTACCTGCCGCGCTCCGGCGACTAATCTAAAGTGCAATGTTGTTTTAGACAAAAAATGCGGACTTGTCAAGATGGATGGCGCACTATGATTGCACGTCGCAGGGATTGTATATTACAATAAGAATTGCATACTCTATATCTGTGTTTTTTGATTTTATGCAGCTTCAAGGGATTAAAAAATGAAATATATAAAAAATAGTACCCTGAAACGGCGATTAATGATATAATGAGCTTACAGAAAGGAGTGCATAGGAATGTTTTCAAATGTTTATCCCCGAGAGAAATATTTGGTGAGAATACGTCCCTTCTATGATTCTGATATTATTAAGGTGATTACGGGAATAAGGAGATGTGGTAAATCTTTTATCTTAAAGGCTATAATGAACGAACTATACTCCAAAGGAGTTTCTGAGTCTATGATTATTTATATACCTTTGGATAGGAGAGGATTTAAAAATATCAAAACACCTGAGCAGTTGGAGAAAAAGATAGAGTCTATGATTATCGGAGAAGGATTACATTATCTTCTTATTGATGAGGTTCAGAATGTGCAAGGGTTTGAAAGTGTGGTGCAGGCCTATGTAGAGGAAGGGTATTCCGTGTTCCTTACAGGTTCCAATTCTTATTTGCTTAGCGATGAAATCTCCACAAAATTGACAGGAAGATATCTGACATTTGAAACCTTCCCGCTGGACTTCGAAGAGTATCTTGAAATGAAGAAATTTTTTAAGAGAAACATAGATGAGAACATGGAGCTTGAATTCAACGAGTATGTTTTGAATGGTGGATTTCCTAAAACCCTGGAATTTCCGGATATTCATTCAAGGCAGGTTTATACCAGAGGGATTATTGGAGAAATCTTTGAAAAAGATGTCAAGACAAGAAAAAGAATATCAAATGTAGCAGTATATGAGCGGGTACAGTCATTTCTGCTTAATAATTATTCTGCACCATTCTCAATTTCAAATCTTTTGGAGTGTTTGAAGAAGGAAGGATTTGCAACAAAGGCATCCACGGTGAGAGGATATATTGAAGACCTGAAGAAAGCCAAAATTGTATATGAATGCAATCGTTTTGATTTAAAGAGCAAGAGGGCAATAAAGAGAGAGCAAAAATACTATTTGGCTGACATGGCGATCTACTTTTCGCTGAATACCGATAATCGGTTAAGCTTTGGCCCTACACTTGAAAACATAGTTTATTTGTATCTAGCAAGCCATGATTATCAAGTAAGCATTGGAAGAATAGGAAATCTGGAATGTGATTTTATTGTACGGGATAAAGATAAGAGTTATGCTTATATCCAAGTCACATATACTTTACAGGGAGAAGATATAAAGGCTACCGAAAAAATTAAGGAAAGAGAATATAGACCATTTAGGAATATAAAGGACGGATATCCAAGATATATTATTTCAATGGACAAATATCGTGATCAGCAGGAAGGTGTTCATCACATCAACGCAATTGACTTATTTTTAGGAAAAGAACACATATGACGAAAACAAGGAATGAATTTCCAAAATCACCAAAGAGCCTTGAACTATATCATATCATGCTGAAACGCGGTTATCCGGAAGAGCTCTGTGATCAGATTACAAAGAACCTGAATACCGACTGGACTGCGCAGAGAATGATCGGATATTTGTCACATTATAAGAAACTGCCGCTGGAAGAGATTGTTGATGAGATGCTGGCAATACTCGGTGACAGGAATAGAATTATGCAAAAGCATGAACTTGAAGAAGCAAATGCGAAATGGAATACGTTTTTAAATAATGGATTCGATGAGGACTGAGAAAGAAGAGAAGGAGCAAACAGCTTGGTTAAGATTCGATGTGTTGTAGAAAGAATTACATATCAGAATCCGGAAAACGGATATTCCGTGCTGAAGTGCAGGGTCAAGGATTATGCGGACCTTGTGCCGGTGGTCGGGAATCTGTTGGATGCTAACGTCGGCTCTGTCCTGCTGGCAGAGGGGAACTGGAAGGTCGATGCCAGGTACGGAAGGCAATTTGTGGCTGAGAACTGGGAAGAAACCCTTCCGGCTACCGTATATGGCATGGAAAAATATCTGGGCTCCGGATTGATTAAGGGGGTAGGCCCCGCATTTGCAAAGCGTATTGTCCAGAAATTCGGTGTAGATACGTTCACTGTGATAGAAGATAATATTGAGCTCTTAAAGGATGTAGAGGGGATTGGCAGCAAGCGTATCCTGATGATTGCCGAGTCCTGGGCGAGACAGAAGGAAGTAAAAAACATTATGCTCTTTTTACAGGAGCATCAGGTGAGTTCTTCCTACGCAGCAAAGATTTACAAGCAGTATGGCAATGACAGCATTGACGTCATGAAAGAAAATCCGTATCGGCTGGCAGACGATATCTGGGGTATCGGGTTTAAGACGGCAGATCAGATAGCGGCAAAGCTGGGATTCGGGAAGGAATCCTATGTGAGGCTTAGAAGCGGACTCATGTATACCCTGTCCGAATTGTCAAATGAGGGTCATGTGTATGCCGAGAAGCAGCAGTTAATAGAGAAAGCGTCCGAGCTTTTGGAGGCTTCGCCGGAAACCATCATTATGACGATGGATGATATGCTTTTGAAGGAGGAGCTGATTCAGGAGAAGAATATCGTCCGCAGGGATGAAAATGGGAATGAGATTCAGGCAATCTATCTTCCTCCGTTTTACTATGCGGAGGTCGGTGTGGCGGGCAAATTGAAAAAATTAGCCTCCTCCCCGGCGGGAGACAAGCTGTTCAAAAAATTGACGGAGGCACGAAAAACTACCGGAAATCCGAACCTTTCAGTCAGTGTCAGCTTGATAGAAGAAAAGGTCGGAATGCAATATGACGAAATTCAGGCAGATGCCATCAGACAGGCGGCACTTGCCAAGGTCATGATATTGACGGGCGGCCCCGGCACCGGAAAGACGACAACTACCCACGGTATCATATCCGCGTACAGAGCCTACGGACTGAAGATTTTGCTGGCGGCACCTACGGGAAGAGCGGCCAAGCGTATGACGGAGGCTACAGGTCTGGAGGCAAAAACCATACATAGATTGCTGGAATGCAAGCCGCCGGAAGGATATCAGAAAAACGAGGAGAATCCTTTGGAAGGGGATGTGCTGATTCTTGATGAGTGCTCCATGATTGATATCATTCTGATGAATTCTCTCTTGAAGGCGATTCCGCCATCCATGCGGCTTATTATGGTAGGGGATATCGACCAGCTTCCTTCGGTCGGCGCCGGTAATGTGCTGAGAGATATGATTGATTCGGGCGTCTTTCCCGTGATTCGGCTTACCAGAATCTTCCGTCAGGCCATGGCCAGCAGAATTATCAGGAATGCGCACAGGATAAATGAGGGGAAAATGCCGGAAATTTCGAATGGGAAGGATAGTGATTTCTTCTTTACGGAGAATGAGGATGCTGAGGCAGTGGTGCCGCAGATTGTGGACTATGTGAAAAACAAACTGCCAAAATATTATCATGTGGAGCCATCCCAGATACAGGTGTTGACTCCGATGCAGAGAGGTGTTGTTGGAGCAACCAATCTGAATCTAGCCTTACAGGACGCGCTGAACCCACCGGAGCACGAGGTTTTCATGAGGGGAAGAGGTGCTGTACAGATGCCGAAAGACTGTTTGCGGCGGAGCGGTTTTGCTTTTCGGACCGATGACAAGGTGATGCAGATAAAGAACAATTACGACAAAGAGGTTTTTAATGGCGATATCGGCATCATAGAATCGGTAAACGCTGAGGACAGAACCTTGAGGGTTGTTTTTGACGGCAGGACTGTGGAATACGATATTACGGAGCTGGACGAGCTGGTGCATGCATATGCAACGACCATTCATAAATCTCAGGGCTCCGAATACCCGATTGTGGTTATGCCGGTGCTGATGAATCATTATGTCATGCTGCAGAGAAATCTGATTTATACCGGAATTACGCGGGCAAAGAAGATTCTTGTCATGATAGGGACGAAGAGAGCATTACATTACGCGGTGGGGAATGTTACGGTATCCAAAAGAAATACGCTGCTGAAGGAGAGATTAGCCGAAGCATGCGAATGAGGAGGTTCCCCCGGGTGTTTAAAGATGTTGGAAGAACCTTTGATTAGAACATAAACTCTTCCGGAAACAGAGACTACGTCTGATTCCGGAAGAGTTCTTCTTTTTTTCGGGGAAAAATTCCACATTTAACAAAACAGAAACAAAAGTCAAACAAAGGATAAACAAAAGCATGGTATCCTCGCAATATCAAATGAAGCAAAACAAATAAAAAAGGAGAAAAAAGAAATGGCAAAATCAAAGCTGGTGAAAGCAAATGAGAAAATTGCTGAAAAGGTAGTTGGAGGCTACAAGAAAATCGAGGAAGGCGTAGTCGGCGGCTACAAAAAAATCGAAGACGGAGCAGTCGGAGGTTTTAATAAGATTGCGGATAAGTTTGTGGACAATTTTTTGACCAGAGAGGGCGAATCTGTTGCAGAAGCAAAAGAAAGATTAGCAGCAGAGCAGAAAGCAAGAGAAGAGGCATGAAGAAAGGCAGGTATTGAATCATGAAGAAGAGTACATTTGTATCTATGATTTTAGGAACAATCGGAGGTATTCTGTTTGCGCTTGGAATGTGCATGGCGCTGATTCCGGAGTGGAATGCGTTTCGACCGGGTGTCATTATGGGAGTGATTGGAGCGGTCGTGCTGCTGATTATGGTGCTTGTATGGAGAAAGATGGAAAACAAAGAGCCAATCAGACCGTCAGGGAAAACGATAGGCGCAACACTGATTGGAATTGTCGGAGCTTTGCTGCTGGGAGTTGGTATGTGTCTTACCATGGTATGGAGTCATATGATTGCCGGAATCGTAATCGGAATCGTTGGCATCGTTGTGCTTCTCTGTCTGATTCCGTTTATCAAAGGCTTAAAGTAAAAAGGTCTGAAAGGACTTAAGGTGCCGGCAGATGTCTTCGGCAGATTAAAATTGCATATATTTACTATAAGGGCGGCTGTGCAGGCTGACATTAAGCCGGAAGGCTCTGATTTTCCAGATTATGATCTGGAGAGTCAGGGCCTTTTTGATTGTCAAAAGCACAGCAGCAGGTTTCTGCAGTCAACAATATTGCTACAAATACAGGGAAGATTATGATAATATGATTTTATTAGACCTATAAAATTGACACATTCGGATGCAATATCTGCCTGTTTCTATGAGGGTGAAATCACTATAATCAAAATGAAAAGGTGAATCCGGAGAATAAATGACAGAAGGGCGGAATGAGCGTTGATTCTTATTATTAATACACTGGAAAGCAGGCAGGCGGTTAGCATGCTGGATAAAAAACTAAAGTGCTGTGGTATCGAATACGAAATAGTTCATACCGAAGACATGGATATTAAAA
>JBJEJG010000111.1:0-30847 GCA_051877795.1 Acetatifactor sp. | reverse complement strand
GAATCTGCACATGAAAAATGGGCAGATGAGACATCTGGCAAGATATAAGAGGACAGCGGATTTTGGCGTTATTTATCAGGGGAACGGAGATAAAGACTATCTGAATCGATGGGCCGAAAGAGTTGCATTGAACTTTGCAGGCAGTTCGCTGGGAGCTTATTCTATGGATGAAATACAGGAGGTGGAGCATGCATTTAGTAATCATCAACGGTAGTCCACGTGTTCAGAAATTTAGGAATCGCTCTGAATGGGAAGGGGCACGCACGGCTTTTGCACAGAACACAGAGATTTTGATGGCAATTCCGCTTTATGTCGAGAATGTACCGGGCATTTTATTGGAGTTTCTGGAAACACTTGACGTGAAGAAGGAAGCGGGCACGAGAATTTCATTTATTCTGCAGGGCGGATTTGCAGAAGGGTGTCAGCTGCGGTGCGGAGAGGAATTCTTAGAAAAATTACCTTCGTTTTTTGGTTGTGCCTATGGTGGTACATTGGCGAAAGGGGATAACTTTGGTATTCGGGTTACGGAGAGCGATAATCTGACGAAGATGTTAAAACCGTATGAAGAAATGGGACGGCTATTTGCAGAAAAATCCGGATTTGACAATGATGAAGCAAGAGCTTTTACAGGGCCGGAGGTCTTTCCGAAGTGGACGCAGGTGCTTCTTCAGATTATGTTTAAGACATTTGCCGGACATTCATTTAAAAAGGTGGCAAAGAGCTGGGGCTGTACAAAACCGCTTATGGATAGACCGTATGAACAGGCGTGATATTTGTGTGCCTTCCGTGGAAGCGTTGGAAAAACGGATACGGCATATGCTTAACAGGAGGAAATCAAAATGAAAGTAATGGAATATTTTACAGCAGAAAATAAAGAACATTGGTTAGGTGAAATAGGAAAATGCGATTGGGGAGCCGGACAGTATTTGCATCAGCTTCTCAGCAAAAACAGTCTGAAAAAAATGGTTGGAGAGACAGCGCTTGTGCCAATGCTTGTGGAGGGGGATGAGCTGATTGCATTTTGCACATTTGCTCCACTGGATGATATTCAGCCGACGACTCTCTCTCCGTGGATTGGTTTTTTATACACATTTCCGCAATACAGAGGTCATCGCTATGCGGGATTGCTGTTAGACTATGCGGAGAGCATAGCCACAGTCATGGGAAGGGAATACATATACATTTCTACAGGGCATACCGGCTTGTATGAGAAATACGGGTATGATTTCTTTGAAATGGATAAGGATATAAGCGGTGAGGATTCACGCGTATACCGCAAAGCGCTTGCAGTGGATGGACCTGACAAGGACAGACGGTATGAGAACGGCGCCAAATGGAAGGCTGAGATTGTGAAAGAAGTAAGAAAAGGCGTTGATATGACGGCTTATTGCGGATTTTCATGTAACCACTGCTTCCTTGGAGAGTGGTGCGGGGGATGTCGCTCTGCATTCAGCTGCTGTTCTTATGGGACGCTCCATGATAAGGGCAAATGTCCCAATATAGACTGTTGTCAAAAGAAGGGCATTGACGGATGCTATGAATGCAGGGAGCTGGATGAGTGCACAAAGGGCTTCTATCAGCCTGACAACGATGGAGCAGGCGCATGCAAGGCACAGGCTATGTTTATCAGGAAACACGGAAAAGAGAAGTTCTTCCAGGTTCATGATAAGCTTCATGAAATCTATGATTTCAAAAAGACGCAGGAAATATTAGGTGCAGATGCAGAGGAAGGATTAAAGATACTGGAAGGATATTTAAATTAGGTTTTGGCTGTTTGCTTCATGCAACCACTTGACTCGTCCCTTAGGGGAGGTTATAGCATAGCCTTATAAACAAAAAAGGAGGCTGTGTATGAGTACATGTATTGAAGTAAATGACTTAACAAAGTCATTTCGCGGAAGGACTGTGGTAAACGGAATTTCCTTCCACGTGGAGACAGGGGAAGTCTTTGGGCTTCTGGGGCACAACGGAGCAGGGAAAAGTACGACGATTGACTTACTGCTCGGTTTGAAGAAGCCGGATAAGGGAACCGGAAGGATTTTCGGAATGGAGCCCGCGAGCAACCGTAAGGCAGTGTTTGAACGGGTTGGCGTGCAGCTGCAGTCGTCTAATTATCAAAACAATATTCGTGTGGATGAAATCTGCAGACAAATGTCTGCATTATATGAGGATCCGGAGGATTACCACAGGCTGTTGCAGTTCTTTTCTTTGGAGAAGCTTGAAAAATCACAGGTAAACAAGCTTTCCGGCGGAGAGAAACAGAGATTATCTGTTGCAATGGCACTCATCAACAAGCCGGAGGTCGTATTTTTAGATGAGCTGACCACCGGATTGGATACGGCAGCCCGAAGAGATGTATGGAGACACTTAAAGGAACTAAAGAAAAACGGAACCACCATTTTTCTGACGACTCATTATATGGAGGAGGCAGAAAGTCTGTGCGACCGGATTTTCCTCATCAAAGATGGGAAAAAGGTTATTGAGGGTACGGTACAAGAGGTAATAGAACACAGTCCCTACGATAATCTGGAAGAAGCGTATCTTTGGTATATGGGAGAGGAGGTTGCACGATGAAACGTTTTTGGAAGTTATATTTGATTGAACAGAAATTGTCTCTTCGTTCCGGTGATATGCTGTTGTTTGGGATAGCGATGCCGGTGGGGATTATGATACTGATTACCATGATTGCCGGTAATAAAATGGCAGGAGAGGGCTACACCTATCTGGAGAGCTCCTTTGCCTCATTAATTGCTGTGGGAATATGTGCGTCAGCATTTATGGGAATTCCACTGACGATAGTGGACTATCGGGATAAGAAAATATTAAAACATTTTTTTACTACACCGTGCAGTCCTGTTTGGATTTTGGGAAGTGATGTGCTTTGCGGCGCGGGAACCGCCATGTTGTCTGCAATATCTGTGTCACTGGTTTCCGTTATTTTTCTGGGATATGAAATGCGGGGAAATATTTGGGCATTTATCGGTGCATGGTTTTTGACCCTGGCATCCATGTTTAGTATCGGCCTGTTGATGGCAAGCCTGTGCAGGACAGTTAAATCTGTGAATGCTGTGACATCCCTTGTGTATTTTCCGATGCTGTTTTTATCCGGTGCAACAATACCATACGAGGTGTTTCCGACCGGATTACAGAAGGCGGCGAATGTTTTGCCGCTGACGCAGGGAATTAAGCTGATGAAGGCTGTTTCTATGGGACTTAAAATGGATTCCATATGGAAGATTGTCGTACTGCTTGTGGGTATTACGTTGGTCTGCGGTGCGATTTCGGTAAAAACATTCCGGTGGGAATAAGGGGGAGCAGGAGGCAATTATGAAAGAAATGAAAATGAATCAGCAGCATCTGCCCTGCGAGACGAAGGAGAAAGCACATTTATATAAAATCGGCATGTTCGCAAATATGAACCACGTTACGATTAAAACACTCCGTTACTATGACGAACAAAAACTGCTGACGCCGGTATACGTGGATGAGGAAAATGGTTACCGTTATTATGAGGCAGGTCAGATGGCGGATTTGCACCGGATTATCGCTTTGAAGAATATGGGATTTTCCATAGATGATATTCGAAGAATCATAAACGGAGCGGAAGAAAAATCCCTGCTTCTTGGAAAAAAACAGGAAATACTGAGGGAGATGGCTGCACTGACCGCCAAACTGGCGGAAGTGGAAAGTTATCTGGCGAAGGATGACATGAATCTGTCGGCTCCGGTACTCATCAAGAAAATTCCGGAAGTGATTGTCTGCACGATGGAGCAGAGAATTGAATCCTATGACGCCCTGTTTCAGCTTATGCCGGAAATGGGAGCGCAGATGGAGCAGCTTGGCTGCATATGTGCAGAACCGGAATATTGTTTTACGCATTATCTGGAGCCGGGATATAAGGAAGAAGCCATTTTGGTTGAAATCTGTCAGTCAGTAACGGAAAAAAAGCCGGATTCCGGTAAGGTAATATTTAAGGTGCTTCCGGAGATTTCTGAGGCAGCCTGCATTTTTCATAAGGGCTCCTATGATACCCTTCATAAATCATATGCAGCGCTGTTGAATTACATTGAAGAAAATGGTTATGAGATTTGCGGAAATATCAGAGAGTCCTATATCGATGGTGTGTGGAACAAGGATACAGCGGAGGAATGGCTGACGGAGATACAGATTCCGGTGCTGTCGGAAAAAAACGGACTCTAAAAGCGGATACCCCATTAGTCCTCTGAGGTACCCAGAACTTTGAGACTGTGGCTGAACAATAATTCGTTGGTCTCCATAATCGTCTTTTTCTGCTGCAGGGAAAATAAAATCAATGCATCACGTTCATCTCTTGCGTATAATTCCCTGTTGCCGGACAGCTTCAGCATTTTCTGCGTCTCATCATCGGAAAGGCTCAGGCCGAAAGCGATGGCAATCAGTTTATCCCGCGACGGTGTTTTTTCGCCGGAAAATATCTGGTAGACATATGCCCGGCTGAGCAGAGAACCGCGTACGACATCCGCTCTGCTGATGCCTTTTTGTGACAGCAGCATTTCCAGATACTGGGGCAGACTGTGGGTAAGCATATTTCCCCTGTTCTTCTCCAGATAGTCCTCAATGTCCGTTGCAGCCTTGATTTCATGGTTTAGTTCGTCAGTTGTTTTAAACAACATAATATTGCATCTCCCTTCAGTTATCTGCTATAATTATACAAAATTATTGAAAATGTGACAAGATTGGGGCGAAGATTATGGAGTACGAGGAGATCAGGCTGATAAAGCAAAGTGAAAAAAGCACAGTGCATCTGGTGCGTGAAAAGGGTGGGGAGCAAATCTTTATCCGGAAAATATTGAAAGGACAGCACCATATCTATCGGGCACTGCAAAGCTGTCAGCATCCCTGTCTTCCTAAGCTGTACGAGGTTGTTATATCTGATGATTCTACGACGATTGTTGAAGAATATGTAGAGGGACAGTCATTGGGCAGTGTGGAATTGTCCGAGAATCAATTACTTGGCACCGTCAGGGAACTATGTTCCGTTTTGGAGTTCCTTCATGGAAAGGGCATTATTCACCGCGACATCAAGCCCTCCAATATTATTCTTGCAAAGGACGGACATATCCGCTTAATTGACTTTGACGCGGCACGTATGCCGAAAGATGATTTGGAGCAGGACACAAAGCTGCTGGGGACGCGGGGATATGCACCGCCTGAGCAGTATGGTTTTGCACAGACCGATGCGCGGGCGGATATCTATGCTCTTGGCGTTACCCTGAAACAGCTTTTGGGAGAGAAGGCGCAGAAGCCGCGTTACAGGCGAATGATTCAAAAATGTACCAACCTAAATCCTGATAAGAGGTATCAGTCCGTCCGGCAGGTGAAAAGGGCTTTGGTCTTCAGAAAAAACAGTGTTTTGTTTGGCTGCGCAGCAATCGTTCTGCTTGCTCTCTTATGCTTTGGCGGAACCCTGTTATATCGGTCAACCTTGGAGGAAGCTATGACGTCTGAAAGCGGGGAACTGGTTGTCTTGCCGGCACCGGAAAATCCGCACTGGGACGGCGAGACAGGCATTGCAGTATGGGGCAATGTACCTGAATCAGGCGTTGGAGACGGCGAAGTAGCATATCATTGGAGATTGTATAGAAGAGACACGGCGACCCCTCCCGATCCCGATAAAGACACGTGGGATTTGGAAGGTGATATGAGAGGGAATGGGGCGATAAACCCTGAAACTTCTACATATGAATTGAACATTGCAACGGACTTGTGGGAAAACGGGTTTTATTATTTTTCCGTATCCGCTGATGGGGATGGCGTTACTTATGCCAGCAGCCCGTATGTAATGTCCGATGCCTTTGAGTATACAGGTGAATTTGCACCAACGCTGCCTGCACCCACAGGACTTGAGTGGAAAATGTTTGAAACCGATAAGGGTAGAGAATATTATGCTACCTGGAGCAATCTTGATGACTATGAAGATACGGACAGCTTTAATGTCTGTGTTTATGATAAAGACGGTAATTATGTCATGAACAATATTTGGACAAAGGAAGGAATCATGTCCGTAGGGTATAACGGAATCCGCGTCAGACAGGAGTATTTAACAGACCTGGACGGCGCATACCGCTTTACGGTTGAGGCGTACTCTTCGCGCCCCAATGAATATAAATCGTATCTGATGCCTGATCCTGTGCCGGAGGAATGCTATAGCCCATGGTATTACCGATATAACTGATATATATGATACAAAAAAATCCCTGTGCTGTTTGTAGCACAGGGATTTTTTGTTGCGTAGATGTCAGAAAATGAGATGAATGAGAAATGTCTGCTAGCAGCAGACCGAAAACGACAAAATTTTACATATAATGTAATGATAAAGAAAAATGAGGGAGATGATTTTTTGCAGAAGCACCACGGAATACATCTAAAACAATGCCTAAGAGGTGTGTGTTTTATTCTGCTTTTTTTGGTTGGTCTGAAGGTGGCGGTTCTGCTGCTATATCCGTCAAACGCAATTACCCGCACATGGCACCGCTTTTACACCCTGAAAAAGGGGGAGGTGGATATGCTGGTGGTGGGCAGCAGTCACGCTTATTCGACCTTTGATCCGTCTGTTATTTCGCAGGTAACAGGAATGGAAAGCTATATTCTGGCGTCCAATTCCCAAAATACGGTTCAAACTTATTTCAATGTGAAGGAGGCATTACACTACCAGCATCCCGAAGCTATCATTCTGGAAGCATTTTCACTGGACAATAATAACAACTGGCGTTATGGCGAAACTCCTGACAGGGACTGGAAGAAAGAAGCCAATATTGACGGGATGCGTTTTGGGCTGACCAAGCTGGAGGCCGTGATGGAGCAGTACGAACGCGATAATTGGAGCTATGCGTTGCTTCCCATTGCCAGATGCCACGGCAATTGGAAAGATGTTGTGACGATTGGTTCCAATCTGGCCTTTTATACCGGAGGTATTCGGGAATACTCATCTTTCCATCCCAGTCAGACCTCTATGTCAGCAGATACTGCAGAGGAGTATGCCGAGGCAGCCTACGATTCTTCTGAATGGCTCATTTCTGAGACGAATATACTCCATTTCCAAAAACTGGCCCAGCTTTGCCGGGAAGAAGGAATTTCGCTCTATGTAGTTATGGCTCCTATGTATGATGTATATATTCGTTCCATCAATTATGACAGCTGGACCGGAAAAATTGCTGACCTTGCCGAGAGTGAAGGGGTATTCTATCTGGACTGCAACCGATACTACAATGAGATTGGTCTGACTGCCGAGGATTTTGAGGACGCCTTTAATGGCTATCACCACCTTAACAGTGCCGGAGCCGAAAAGGTAACTCGATTTGTGTCGGAGACGCTCTATGGACAAGAAAAGGAATAATCGGGAGGAGCTTTCATGCTGTTCAATTCTGTTAATTTTTTGATTTTTTTTCCAATTGTCGTTCTGGTGTATTTTTTGATTCCACAGCGGGTGAAATATCTGTGGCTGCTGGGTGCCAGTTATTTTTTTTATATGAGCTGGAACCCCTGGTATGCTTTTTTGATACTTATCTCAACTGCTGTGTCCTGGGTCAGCGGACTCTTCCTCTCTGCCTGCGGTCAGCGGTTTGACAAGAAAGCTGAAAGGTCAAAAAAGTGGTGTCTGGCAGGATGTGTAGCATTGAATCTGGGGATATTATTCTTTTTCAAATATTATGCTTTTGCTGCTGCCAATATAGAAGGAATCTTTGCGCTTTTTAATATTTCCGTGCGGATGCCGGCTTTTGATGTTCTTTTGCCGGTGGGTATTTCTTTCTATACCTTTCAGGCACTGGGTTATGTTTTGGATGTTTATCGGGGAGAAATTCCGGCGGAGGAAAATTTTCTGCGCTATGCTCTGTTTATCTCTTTCTTCCCTCAGTTGGTGGCCGGGCCTATTGAACGAAGCAAAAATCTCATGCGTCAGATATACGAGCCGCATACATTTGACTCTGAGCGCGTAAAGGATGGACTGCTTCTGATGGGGTGGGGCTTCTTCCAGAAATTAGTGATTGCTGACCGTATCGCCATTTTAGTTACCGATGTCTACAGCAATTTCTCCAACTATTCCGGTCTGCAGATTCTTCTGGCTACCGTTCTTTTTGCGTTCCAGATTTATTGTGACTTTGGGGGCTACTCCGATATTGCCGTCGGCGCGGCCCGGGTGATGGGCTTTACACTGACAAAAAACTTCAAAAGTCCTTACTACGCTACCACGGTAAGCGAATTTTGGCGCAGATGGCATATTTCTCTGACCACATGGTTTCGGGATTATGTCTACATACCTTTGGGAGGTAACCGCTGCGGCAAGTGTAAGAAATACCGTAATCTCGTTCTGACTTTTCTTGTCAGCGGCCTCTGGCATGGGGCCGGATGGAATTTCGTGGCGTGGGGCGGACTCAACGGTCTCTATCAGGTAGTGGGAGACCTGACCCGGCCTTTGCGCACAAGGCTGCAGGAGCGATTGCATATCCGTACCGATTGTGGCAGCCATCATCTGCTTCAGGGTCTTGTAACCTTCCTGCTTGTAGATTTTACATGGTTTTTTTTCCGGGCTGACAGTATTACGACAGCCCTGCAGATGCTCCGATATGCGATCACGCATCCCGGATTCTTTGCCCTGTTCAGTCCTGATACCCTGCTTGGCATCAATACCATGGCCTTGTCTGAGAAGGATTTTTATGTCATGCTGGCGAGTCTGGCTGTATTGATGTTGGTGGACTATTGGAAAAAGCAGAAGGTGAATTTGAAAGGGGCGCTGGCGCGGCAAAATATCTGGTTTCGCTGTCTGGTCTACTATGGCCTGATTTTCACCGTCCTGATTTTTGGCATCTATGGTCCGGGATACGATGCGTCCGCCTTTATTTATTTTCAATTTTAGGGGAAACAGCATCGAATGTCCGCTTGCAGAAGACCATCGATAACACAACTTTGTTTATAATGATAAAAACTCAAACCCTATAAGATGAAAAAGAGGAAAGGAGAAGTCAGAATTATGAGAAAACAATGGAAAGGGTTGGCGGCAGTATTGGGAGGCGTCTTATTGGCCCTTGCACAGAATGGAGCTGCTCCGGTAAAGGCAGCAGAACCTTCGTCCCGGACACAATCCACGCAGCAGGAGGCAGCAGCTGAGACGCAGCTTATGGCGGCAACTGATTTACACTGGAACGACAAGGGACAAGGTGTTTTCACGAATCCGAACAGCGAGGAAGTAGCAATATATGCCTATATCAATGGACCGGGAGCGGAGAATCTTCAATTCAGTGGAGGATTACATAACGAGGAAGAGGTGACATTGGATCTATATCATTACATTCATGAGACCGGAACATATACATTTAAAATAGTAATAGTGAAGAACGGAGAGGCTAAGTCATCGGAATACAGCGAAGGGTTTGAGTATATAAAACCGGATATTCAGCTTCCGAAGCCTGAGGTCAGTGTAAGCAGTGAGGGCAAGGTCACATGTGTGCTGCCGGAAGACAGTGATTACGAACTGGGAACAGATTATGGCTTTAACTATGAACTGTATGTTCATGGCAGTAATAGAGCAATCGTGCAGCGGGGTATAGATAGTTCCGAATTTAATTTCAGTGAATATATCAAGCCGGACAATGTTTATTATGTAAGGGTGCGGACAATAAGCAGAGATATCGTAAAATATGTGGACAGCGCATGGTCGGAACTGATTCGCATTGGTTCGGATGCTGCAAGTACCCCTCAGGAAGAGGATAAGAATCAGGAGCAGAATCAGGAAGAGGAGCAGGATCAGGGAGGCTGGAAGCCCAGCACGCCGGATGAAATTAAGCGGTTTGCGCTTTGCAGTTCGGAAGAAGTAGACTTTACTGTTGATGCAAAAAATGCTTACGCCGTAACAATGCAAAATTCCGTACAGGGAGAAAAGTGCTTTGTTTCCTTTGAAGCAGTACTGGGGGATTATATCATTGGAAGGACATACAATATTTTCCCCTCCGTTGGGACTGTCTATCAGATGGACAGCAAAGCACGGATTACTTTAAATGTCCCGAAGACCCTGCAGGCGGACAACAGGAAGTTCAGGATGATTTCTGTTACGGAAAATGGACGGCCTGTCATATTGGAAGATTTGGACTCAAATGCGGAGACAATTACATTTGAAACAGATACCTATTATGCATTTGCATTGGTCTATAAGGATACTGTGGGTTCAGGGGTAAGATAAAAAGAAAGGTAAAGACGCTGGGGTATAGACTGGTACATTCGTTACATACAAAGAGTGGCGCATCCTATAATCGGGAAGGTTATGTGGTGCGCCTCTTTTTGTTGCCTGCGGGTTGTTTTTCCTGCAATTGAAATAAATATAAAGGCCTGCAGGATAATTGTGGTTTGAAGGTAGAAAATGTGATAATATAAAACATAATGGCTCATAAAATATAAAACAATACAATGCTTATATATGCCTGATGTACCGGTATTCAATGAAATGGAGTCCTGAACGAAGCAAATGAAGGTAAAGATTACGGATTGTATACACTATATTAAGGCCACTGACATCCCCTTGTCTTCCGATGTGGGAATTGTAGACGGAAAAGAGTATTGTTGGATTTTTGATGTGGGAAACAACGAGGAGGCGCGGCAGACACTCGGCGGAATAACGAAAAACAAGGCGGTAGTCCTGTCGCATTTTCATCCGGACCATACAGGGAATCTGGACAAGGTATCCTATTCCAGATTATATTGCGGTGATAATACTTTTAAGTATACTAAGACAGGAGAGATTGTGGACACAGAGAGCTTTATTGAGGATGGGGTTTCCATACATCTCTTTAAAATTCCCAGTTCGCATGCAAAGGGCAGCGTCGGCATGGAAGTAAACGGCGAGTATGCATTTTGGGGAGATGCGGCTTACTGCACCACGAAAAATGGAAAGCATGTATATAATGCCCAGCTGCTTCTGGAACAAATCAGGCTGTTGGAAAGCCTCTCCTCAAAGTATATACTTCTAAGTCATGAGAAAGAATTTGTTACGGAAAAGGACAGGCTTTTGGAAGAACTGCGGGGCTGGTACGGGAAACGGGATGCAAAAAGTCCGTATATCTGTATTTCATGAAATAATTGCGATATGCAAAACGAAGAGAGTATTCGGAAGTATCCGATACAACGAGACCGAAGCGAATGGAAAAGATGCATGTGGCATCAGGGGGGATACACTATGAAAGAAAAAATATTTCGTTTTTTAAAAAATTATGAAAAAGCATTTATTCCTACAAAAAACTATCTGCGGGACGAAAGCACGGAAGTGAGTAAGGCTGTAAATAAAAAGATTGCGGAGGTAAATTGCAGGAGAATCATTGCAATCAGTCCGGTTCTGTTCGTATTGTATGTGGCAAATGCCATTCTGCTCATTCTGCGCAAGAATGCGGAATACTTTACGGCAGCCATGCTTATAAGCAGTATGCTGGCGGCATTTACATTATTTGTGGATGCCGGTATCTGTTGGATTATGTTTTTTAATAAAGTGGATAATTCGAAAGAGATGTGGAAATTCAGAATGATTTACCGCATGTTCTGGCCGGTATGGTTTGTTTGTATGGCTATATTGTCCTGCATTCAGATGGAAAATGGATACATAGGTCTTTCGCTGATTATTGCATGTCTGATTTCAAATTTATTACCATTGTACAATCTGAAGGAATTCCTGGTCAATTTGGTTTTGTCCGTTCTGGTGATTGTGCTGATTGTTTTGCAGAATTTCAGTGATGGACTGCTTGTAAGTACCAGAATGGAAATAGCCTGTTTTATTGCCATGCAGGTGATTGGCTATGTGGCTCAGCGTATGCAGCTTATGCTGTGGATGTCACGTGAATACCTTTACATGGAAGCCTTTGTAGACCCGCTGACAGAGCTTTTGAACCGTCGTGGCGGAAATGCGTTATTTACAGAGGAAATGCGGCTATTACCGCCGGAAGCAGAAGTTGGGGTCATTATGTTTGATATTGATTACTTCAAAAAATATAATGATACCTTTGGCCATGAAGCGGGAGACTGTTGCCTGAGAATGGTAGGAGAAACAGTGAGGGAAACGCTGCAACACCGGACGAAGGTGCTGATTCGCCATGGCGGGGAGGAGTTTGTGGCAATTCTTTTTGACACAGATGAAACAGAATTAAGAGAATGGGCACAAAAGCTATGCACGGCAGTGTATGAAAAGCGGCTGGAGGCGCCGGTTAAGGAGGTCGCGGATTATGTAACCGTTAGTATAGGTATTTCAATGGAGAAACTGACGTGTGAAAATCTGCGATATGAGAATCTTTTGCTGAAGGCGGATGAGGCTCTGTATCAGGCAAAAAGAGCAGGACGTAACTGTGTGGCATGTGCAGGGAGATAATATTTGCTTTAGAAAGTTTATAAAAGCTTTACAAAAATTATTAGCACTCGCTATTGACGAGTGCTAATTTGCGTGTTATAACATAACTAGAACAAGGGAATAGGGAACGAAACAGTTCCCGGAAAAAGCACCACGTATTATAAAGGAGGAATGACATATGTTGATGCCTAGTATTTTTGGAGAAAATCTGTTTGATGAGTTTTTTGATGATTTTGCACGTCCCGTAAAAAGCGTTGCAAGGTTCAGCACCCCGGTAACCACTGTTATGAGAACAGACGTAAAGGAGAACGAGACCGGTTATGAGTTGGATATCGACCTTCCCGGATATAAGAAAGAGGATGTGCAGGCTCAACTGAAGGACGGTTACCTGACAATTACGGCTACAACCGCAAAGAATGAGGAGCAGAAGGACGATGCCGGGAAATACATTCGCAGAGAAAGATATTCCGGTACATGCAGCAGAAGCTTCTATGTGGGCGAGGACATCTGCCAGGAAGACATCAAGGCTAAGTTCGAGGATGGCATTCTGAAGATTGGTGTCCCTAAGAAGACAGCAAAACCGGAAGTAGAGGAAAACAAGTTTATTACCATTGAGGGCTGATAATGGCTGATAGACGACAGGCGGGGATACCAGTTGTGGATACTGTGTATCCCCTTCTTTTATTCGGGAGGTGATAAGGGATGGCAAAGAAAGACTATTATGATGTCCTTGGCATCAATCGCAGTGCGGATGAAAAAGAAATAAAGAGGGCTTATCGGAAGCTTGCCAAGAAATATCATCCGGATACGAATCCCGGGGATAAGCAGGCCGAACAGAAATTTAAGGAGATTACAGAGGCCTATAATGTGCTGAGCGATGCCGAGAAGAAAAAGCTTTACGACCAGTATGGCTTCGCGGCATTCGAGGAAGGCTTCGGGCCAGGGCAAAAGGAAGGCGGAGGCCGGAGCGGCGCTGCCGGTGACTTCAGGAATAACGGGAACTACCAGGAATTCCATTTTACCGGTGGTGATATGGGAGACATGAGTGGTATTTTCGATGACTTCTTCGGAGATATTTTTCATGGAGGTGCTTTCCATGGACACGGCGGAGCGGAATTCCATTCTCGTTCGGGAGAGGGCTTCGGAAGCGGTGCCTTCAGGCGGAAGGGTGCGGATGCACATGCTGATATCAGCATCAGCTTTGACGAGGCTGTTCACGGATGTGACAAGGTATTGCAGCTGCGTGATGAGGACGGGAAGACAAGTTCTCTGCAGGTACATGTTCCTGCAGGTATAGACGAAGGACAGTTTGTCCGTCTGAAAGGTCAGGGGGCATCCGGTATTGGAGGAGGGGCAGCCGGTGACCTTATGCTGAAGGTGCATATCATGCCCAAACCGGGATACGAGCGCAAAGGGAATGATGTATATGTGACGGTCAGCATTCCCTACACGACTGCGGTGCTTGGCGGAGAGGCTATTGTTCCGACCCTGACGGGAAAGGTGTCCTGCAGGATTGCGGCCGGGACTCAGCCGGGAAGCAAAATCCGCTTGAAGGGAAAAGGTATTTCTTCCATGAAAAATCCCGCGAATAAAGGGGATGAATATATCGTGATTCAGATAGAAGTGCCAAAGTATCTGTCCCCGGATGAAAGGCAGAAGCTGATGGATTATGACAAGGCCTGCAAGGCGCATCACCATGGAGGAAGCGCAGCATAATCCTGCCCTGAATTGATAGCAGGAAAAAATGTAAACCTGTTGGTAATTCCTGGAAAAGTATGATACAATAGCATAAAGGGTGGAACAAAGCGGCTGTGGCTGAAAGGTACAAATGGATTGAAGGGGTTACAATGAAGCTGGATAAATCGGGGTTAGATAACATTTTGTTTGAAGCGTTTGACGATATTGGCGACAGAAGGCATATTTATCTGTGTAACATGCAGACAAATATGTCCCGTTGGTCTACAGGAGCGGTGGAATACTTCGGACTTCCTGGAGAGTATATGGAAAATGCAGGTGAAATATGGGCCCAGCATGTACATCCCGAAGACCGGCAGGCATACGTGAATGACATCCAGGAGATATTCAGTGGGAAAAAGTCGGTTCATCATATAGATTATCGGGCAAGGAACAAGGCGGGAGAATATGTTCTCTGTACCTGTCACGGCAAGGTGCTGCAGGATAAAAACGGCATCCCATTGTTTGCAGGCACGATAGAGAACCACGGGATTTTTGACCGTGTGGATGCCACGACGAATCTGTATAATATTTATGAGTTTTCCAGTCACATGAAGGCATACAGGACAGAGGGAAAAAGGGTCGGCATTCTTGAAATCGGAATAAATAACTTTTCAGGCGTTAACGAGGTGTACGGATACACATTCGGAAATCGTGTCCTGAGAGAATTTGCGGGGCAGATGCTGGACGAAGTGAGAGGCAAGGGCAAAGTATTTCGAATGGACGGCGTCCGGTTTGCCTGTTGTCTGGAGAATGCGACAGAGGAGAGTATCAGGCAGGTGTACAATACCCTTCGGGAGATTGCACACCATAAAATCATCGTTGACGGAACCAGAGTGTCTGTAACCATTTCCGGCGGAGCCTCTTTTTACACGGATATATATGATGAGTACTCCATCCGTAACAGCGTGGAGTATGCGCTGCATCGTTCCAAGCATGGAAAGCATGGGCAGCTTGTCATCTATGAAGACAGAAAATATCAGGACAACTATAAAATCCTTGAGTGTATGGAAACAATCCGGGATTGTGCCATCAATGGTTTTGACGGCTTCTATCTCTGCTATCAGCCCATTGTAAGCTCTCAAAGCGAAAAACTGATTGGCGCTGAAGCCCTTTTGCGGTGGAGAAAGGAGCCCATCGGAGAAGTGTCGCCGGGAACTTTTATTCCCTGGCTGGAAAATGACCCCTGTTTCTTTGAACTGGGGAATTGGATTCTGAAGACTGCCATGACGGAAGCAAAGCCGGTAATAGACAAATACCCGGACTTTACCTTAAATATCAATCTGGCGTATCCGCAGCTGACAAATATAGAGTTTATTCCGCACCTGAAGGAGATTCTGACCGAGACAGGATTTGCGCCGCAGAATCTGTGCCTGGAAATGACAGAACGCTGCAGACAGCTGGAGACAGAGGAATTACAGGCTGTGGTGGCAGATATGAAGGCAATGGGTATACGGGTTGCCTTGGATGATTTTGGAACAGGCTTTTCCTCTCTGAATCTTTTGTGTACCATACCGATTGATACATTAAAAATTGACCGTCAGTTTATCATGGACATTCAGGAAAAGCCGACGAACCAGGCAGTTGTACAGGCTGTATCCGAATGTGCGAAAAACCTGAATATCAAGGTGTGTACGGAGGGAATAGAAAACAAAGAAATGATTGCGTTCCTGAAAAGGTACCCGGTAGACAGCTATCAGGGCTTTTACTATTCCAGACCGATTCCGATGAAGGATTTTCTGTTTAAATATAAATAGTGAATGTTTTTATACCACTTGCGCAGCTATTTTAACCGGCTGCGCATTTTTTATTGTCTTTCCCATGGGGAAATTATAGAATGAATAGGAAATGCAAGGAAAACCGGACGCGTGTCGGATATGATAAAAGGGGCGATTGTGAGAATATGGAAGAGCAAAAGTATAAAACATGGCCGGTGGTAAAGCGCCTGGTCGGAAACATGAGAAAACAGGATGCGAGACAGCCGGTTCGTGTTGCAGTTTACACGGTGGCGGCAGGGCTTTATCCCTTTCTGGCGGTATTCCTGCCCAAAATCGCCATCGGAACTCTGGAGCACGGCGGAGAGGATGTTGCAAAAAGACTGATAATTGCCATGGTGGTTTATTTTGCGGTGGCGGCACTGCTGGGGTATGTGTCTGAGTATCTGAACCATATGATACAGATTAAAAATATGCGTAACCGTGTCTTTTATTTGGTAGAACTGGGCGATAAGCTGACGACCATGGACTACAAATATGTGGAAGATGCGGGGTTCTGGGAGAAAAACAAGAAGGCCATGAGTGCCGGGAATAACAATGTGGAGGGAATTGAAGGCGTTTCCAACAGACTGTGTACGTTGCCGGCTCTTGTTGTCAGCCTGGCTGGAATGATGATTCTGGCGGGGAACCTGAGCCCCTGGATTCTGCTGGCACTTGTGTTCCATGTGGCGGTGACCATGTGGGTGTCTGCCCAAAATCATAAGTATCGCTATGCCAGAAAGGAGCAGGAGGCGAAGCAGCAGCGGAAAATTGATTACTATTACAAGACAACCCATGATTTCTCCTTTGGCAAAGACATCCGTATCTACAATTTCCGTGACCGTATCCTGAAAAACTATCAGGCGGAGATTGAAGGACTGAAAGCATTGACGGCAAAGCTGGCGAAGCACGAATATCTGTTGGGGCTGGCAGGTATTGCCACGTTACTTTTGACCAATGTGCTGATGTACGGCATCCTGATTGTTCAGACCTTAAACGGTATGCCCATCAGTTCTTTTACCATGTATATCTCTCTGATTACCTCTTTGATGGCTTATATGCTGAAGCTGGGAGAGGATATTTCCTTTATCCGCAATCAGGGGCAGTATGTGGGAGATTTCTTCCGGCTGATGGACGAGAGGCTGGAGGATGAGAAGGAGGAAATCAGGACAGAAGACATGAAGGCACCGGAGATTGCCTTTGCGCATGTGGATTTCAAGTATCCCGGTTGTGAGAATTATGTTTACAGGGATTTGAACTTCACCATACACAGTGGAGAACGCCTTGCCATTGTGGGTGTCAACGGAGCGGGAAAATCCACTCTGGTAAAGCTGATGACAGGGCTCTTTGAGCCGACGGCGGGGCATATCTATATCAATGGTACGGACATCAGCCGTTTCCGAAAGAAGGATTTGTACCGCTTGTATTCCGTTGCGTTTCAGGATGTGAATATTCTGGCATTTACCATTCGTGAGAATGTGACGGGGGCTTCGGAAAACGCGGATGATAAAAGAGTGCAGGAGGCTCTGGAAAAGGTTGGACTCTGGAAGAAGGTGCAGGGCTTCGAGAAGGGACCTGACCAGATGATGTTGAAGGTTGTCGATGAGAACGGAACGGATTTTTCCGGTGGTGAAAGGCAGAAGCTGTCCATTGCAAGAGCACTTTACAAGGATGCACCTATGGTGATTATGGATGAGCCCACGGCAGCCCTGGACGCTCTTGCGGAGGCGGAGATTTACGAGAGCTTTTCTGATATGGTGGAGGGAAAGACAGCGGTTTATATCTCACATCGGCTTGCCAGCACCAAGTTTTGTGACAAAATTGCACTGTTTGACAAGGATGGCTTGAAGGAATACGGCAGTCATGAGGAGCTGATGGCAAAGAAAGGTGAATACTATCACATGTTCACCGTTCAGGGCAAATATTATCGGGAGGACGCTGTCACAAATGCAGAGGAGGTGAGCGTATCATGAAGAAGCTGATAAGTTTTTGCAGACTGGCATGGAAGGTGTCGCCTTCTTATATCCTTTTGCTGATTGTACAGTCTCTTGCGGCTGCGGGCAAGCTGTGGCTCAATGTGGTTTTGCCGAAATTCCTGATAGAGGAACTGCTTGGTGCAGGGAATGCACAAACAATTCTTATGCTGGGAGGACTGATTGTTCTCAATAATGTGGGAATGGCCTGGCTGGAGAAGCTGTTCAAACGGCTTCTGGAGGTAAAGGAAACCTATGTCCATTATGCCATGAACAAGCTGATGGCAGAAAAGATTATGAAGCTGGAATATTCGTATCTGGAGGACCCCTATTATCTGGATTTAAAAGAGAAAGCTGTGTTTGCGGTGAGCAATCAGAATGCCATCTCCCGTCTGATTATCAGCCTTTCAAATGTGATAAAGTATGCGGTAACGCTGATTGGCCTTGTGGCGATTCTGGCAACCCTCGGGCCTGTCCTGCTGGTGGTATTGGCAATCGGTATTGCAGTGATGCTGTTTTTGTATCGGAAAATGTCAAAGTATGTGGTAATGATGACAAACGAAATCGTTCCCATCAACCGAAAATTCGGGTATTATCTGGATTTGCAGACGGAAAAACAGTATCAGAAGGACATCCGGCTTTATGACATGGGACACATGATTACAGGCAGGGCTGCCGGATTTACGGAGGAAACCTTCCGTCTGTTTGATAAGATGTACAGTCAGCAGGGCAAAACGATGGGTGGAATTAAAGCGGTAAACGATTTCATTGCGGCGTTTTGTTATGCTTATGTGGGTGTCCGAACAATTTCCGATGTGTTTGGGCGCAGAATTTCCATCGGGGATCTGACCATGTATGTGACTGCAGCCATTAATTTTACGGATGTGGTGGTGCATTTCGGGGAAAGCCTGATCGGCATGATGCAGGTACTGGCTTTTCTGGAGCCTTATATGGAGTTCATGGCGTTAAAAGAAGAGACTGCCCAGAGCGGAAAGGAGACTTTTACAGGCCCGGTGGAGACGGTGGAGTTTTCTCATGTGACTTTCACCTATCCCAAGGCGGAAAGGGCTGTACTGAAGGATGTGTCTTTTTCCGTTAAGCGGGGGGAGAAGATTTCCGTTGTGGGATTAAACGGTGCGGGAAAATCCACCCTGGTGAAGCTGCTTTGCCGTATGTACAGGGCAGACAGCGGCGAAATCAGGATTAACGGCAGGAACATTTACGATTATGACTATATGTCCTATATGAAAGAAATTTCCGCGGTATTCCAGGACTACAGACTCTTCAACTTTACCATAGCGGAAAATATCTCCTGCCGGGAGGCAGGGGCGGACGAGCAGAAGATTAACCGGCTGATTGATGAGGTCGGTATGCGGGAGAAAGCGGATTCCTTAAAGGAAGGGATAAACAGCCGCTTCGGAAAGGAATACGACGAGAATGGGATTGAGATGTCGGGCGGCGAGGGGCAGAAGATTGCCATTGCCCGTGCTTTGTATAAGGAAGCATCCATGGTGATTCTGGACGAACCGGCAAGCGCACTTGATCCTCTTGCGGAGGCGGAGATTTATGAGAAGTTCAATAGCCTCGTAGAGGATAAGACGGCGATTTATATTTCCCATCGAATGTCTTCTTCGGTATTCTGCGACAGGATTTTGATTATTGACGGCGGTACCGTTGCAGATTATGATACACATGAGAACCTGATGAAGAAACCGGACAGTCTGTACTATAAGCTGTTTCATTCTCAGGCAGAAAATTATAAACTGGAGGAAATTTAAATGCTCAGGGAACAAAAGGATATCTGGATTGCTCAGAGGGCAGACCCCTATGTATACCGCCATACGGACGGCACCTATTATTTTACGGCAAGCGTACCGGCCTATGACAGAATTGTACTCAGAAGCTCGAAGCAGCTGGAGCAGCTGTCAGAAGCGGAGGAAGTTACCATATGGACAAAGCATGAGGCCGGGGCAATGGGCAACCATATCTGGGCACCGGAGCTTCATTATCTGGATGGCAGGTGGTACCTCTATTTTGCTGCGGGAGATGCGGAAGACAAGTGGCATATCCGTCCCTATGTGCTGGAGTGTACCGGACAGAACCCAGTAAAAGACGCATGGGTGGAGCGGGGGATGATGCAGTGTGCGGACGAGGATGAATTTTCCTTCCGTTCCTTTTCTCTTGATGCGACCATTTTTGAGAACAAGGGAGAGTATTACTATGTCTGGGCGGAGAAGGTGGGAGTCGGCAAAATGATTTCCAATCTCTACATCGCCCGCATGGAATCCCCTGTGAAGCTTGCAACGGTGCAGGTGCTTCTGACAACGCCGGATTATGACTGGGAGAGAAGGGGCTTCTGGGTCAACGAGGGGCCTGCCGTGGTGAAGCATAACGGAAAAATCTTTTTAACCTACTCTGCAAGCGATACCGGAGTCAACTACTGTATGGGTATGCTGACTGTTGACGAGAAGGCAGATGTGCTTGACCCGCGCGCCTGGACCAAAAAGCGTTACCCGGTGCTGGCGACGGAGGAGGAAAAGGGGATTTTCGGCCCCGGACACAATTCCTTTACTGTGGATAATGACGGCGACCCGGTGCTTGTGTTCCATGCGAGAACGGAAAAGGAAATCGTGGGAGACCCGCTGTATAACCCAAACAGACATGCCATGTTGAGAAACGTTATCTGGGGGTTGGACGGAGAACCGAAATTCAAATTATAAAAAAAGCTAAAGTATTTTGTGCCTTTGCCGATAAACATAATAGAAAGTTGTGAAGGAGGGAGACTTATATGCGTATCGAAGCGTATACACAGGTGCAGCAGCTGTACCAGACACGGAAAGTGAACAAAGCACAGCAGACCGGCAGTGTAGCCCGTACAGATGAGGTACAGATTAGCAGTCTCGGAAAGGATATCCAGACGGCAAAGGCAGCTGTAGCGGCAGCTCCCGATGTGAGAGAAGACCTGATTGCGCCTATTAAGGCACAGGTTCAGGACGGAACCTACAGCGTGGAAGCCGGCAGCTTTGCAGAGAAGCTCTTACAGAAATATGAAGAAATGAGGTAGGAAGTCCCGTGGCTAGTTTGATGGAAAACCTGATAGCAGTATTGGAACAGGAAAGCAGCGAATATGAGGGACTTCTGGATTTATCCCAGAAAAAAACGCCGGTCATTGTGAGCGGCAATCTGGAACAGCTACAAAAAATCACGGATGATGAACAGGAATTGGTGGGCAGAATCAACCATCTGGAAAAGAAGAGAACAGAGGTTGTTGCCGATATCGCCAATGTATTGAACAGGGATGTCAACACTTTAAAACTTACAAATCTGATTGATATGCTGGCGGCAAGACCTGCGGAGCAGGCGAAGCTGGCAGCTGCTCATGACAGGCTGAAGGCAGCTGTCAGGGGACTGCAGAGAACCAATGAGCAGAACAGGGAGCTTCTGGCAAATGCACTGGAGATGGTAGAGTTTGAGATGAATCTGCTCCAGGCAACGAAGGCGGCACCGGAGACGGCAAATTATACCAGAGGCGCCTACAATACCGGGGACACCATGGGAGTACCCGGCGGAGGATTTGACGCGAAACAGTAATTGAGGTGATTAGCATGCCACTGATGGGTAGTTTATATATAGGAGCATCCGGATTACAGACCAGTCAAAATGCGCTGAACACCACAGCGCATAATCTTTCTAATGTGGACACTACCGGCTACACAAGGCAGCAGGTGCAGTTGTCCGACAGACATTATGTAACGCTTTCTGTAGACCCCAATTCTGTCAATAATAAGCAGACAGGACTGGGTGTCATTTATTCCCGGGTAAAACAGGTAAGAGATTATTTTCTTGATAAGACATACCGCAAGGAATCGGGGCGCAGTATGTTTTACGAGGTGTCCACAGAGGTGATGGAGGAAGTGGAGAGCCAGCTGGGCGAAATGAACGGCGAGGCGTTTCAGACTACCATTACGGACTTCTGGACGGCAATTCAGGAGCTGGCAAAGGATCCTGCGAGCTCTGTCACTCAGGGGCTTCTTGTACAGAAGGCTTCTGAGTTTGTGGAGAGGGCAACTGCCGTATATGAGGGACTGTCTTCCTACCAGAACAATTTGAATACACAGATTAAGCAGCAGGTCGACAAAATTAACGACTACGGCAATAAACTGCTTGAACTGAATGACAGTATCCGGGCGATTGAGGCGGGAAAGGTAGAAAATGCCAACGATTTAAGGGATGCCAGAAACCAGATACTGGACGAACTGGCAGAGCTTGCAGATATCAGCTATGGTGAGGATTTGTACGGAAATGTTTACGTACAGATAGAGGGTGTGGATTTCGTGAAGGGAGGAACCTGTTACGAGATTTCCCTGGATGTGGACGCCACCAGCGGCTTTTATACCCCTTACTGGCCTCAAAATGCAAATTATACGATTCAGGCAGATGGCAGCAGAAAATATAATATAGACGGTGCGGAGGTTTTTAACCTGAACCGTGAGATTTCTTCCGATATGAATACGGATATCGGAGGTCTGAAGGCAATGCTTCTGGCCCGGGGAGACCACCGGGCAGATTACACAGACATGGCAGAGGAAAACTATGATAAGGTTTCCCAGTCCGTTGTCATGAACATTCAGGCGGAATTTGACCAGCTGATTCACAATGTGGTGACGAAGGTCAATGATATTCTTGCAGAGGCGTCCGGATTAAAAACCGGAAATCTGACTTTAGCGGATGGCACGTCTATGGAAAATGTGCGCTACTGCGAGGTGAATGAGGGCGGATATCTGAGAAGGGATGACGGAAGCCCGATTCAGCTGTTTACCAAAATAACCACCGACGGATATAAAAAGGTCACTGCACTGGACGAGGGAGGAAACGAGCAGGAATACTGGGTGTATAATGAGGAAAACGCGAAGGAAGCAGATTCTCTTTACACTGTTAAGAATCTCCAGATTGATCAGGAACTGATGCAGAGTCCTTCCATGCTGGGATTCCGGAAGGAAGACGGCTCCGAGGATATTGAGACGGCGGAGGCACTGAAGGCGGCATTTACGGAGGAAGCGTACACACTGAATCCCAATGTGAAGAAGAAAACCACTTTTGTGGATTATTATACGGATCTTGTTTCCCAGGTGGCAAATTCCGGTTCCGTTTACAGAAGCATCTATACGAATCAGGCGAATACGGTGGAATCTGCCTGCAGCGCCAGGGAGCAGGTAATCGGCGTATCCTCTGATGAGGAGCTTTCCAACATGATTAAGTTTCAAAATGCATATAACGCATCCAGCCGATACATAAACGTAATCAGCGAGATGCTGGAGCACATTATCAACACCCTTGGCATGTAGGAGGAAGTGTTATGCCTTCACAGTTTTTTGGATTGAATATTGCATATACGGGCCTGCTGGCAAGCAATGCGGCGTTGAACACCACGTCAAACAACATCGCCAATGTGCAGACGGAAGGGTATAGCAGGCAGCAGGTATCCCAGCAGGCGGCGAGCGCACTGAGAGTATTCCAGACCTACGGCTGTGCCGGCGCCGGTGTGGAGACACTTGCCATTGAACGCGTACGGGATGAGTTTTATGACGGAAGATACTGGGACAATAATGCCAAGGTGGGAGAGTACAGCCAGAAGCAGTACTATATGACCCAGATAGAGAATTATTTTGATGATAACGGCAAAAATGCCGGATTTAAGACAGTGTTCGATCAGCTGATGGTTACCGGTATGCAGGAGCTTTTAAAGAACCCCGACGATGCCACGGCAAAATCTCAGTTTGTGGGATACGCAGGTGCACTGACAGAGTATTTTAACGGCGTGGCGGGTAATCTGGAAAAGCTTCAGAAGGATGTAAATCAGGAGATTAAGCTGAAGGTGGATGAAATCAATTCACTGGCCGGAGAAATCGCAACGCTGAACAAACAGATTAATACCATAGAATTGACCGGTGTCAATGCAAATGAGCTTCGTGACAGAAGAACGCTGCTGATTGACCAGCTTTCCGAAATTGTGGATGTAGAGGTCAGGGAGACTCCCGTAGTAGACACCAATAATCCGGAGAGAGAAACCGGTGCAAACCGCTATATTGTCAAAATTGCCGGCGGACAGATTCTGGTGGACGACAGCGAGTATAACGGACTGGAGTGCGTTGCGAGAGAATCCTATGAAAAAGTGAACCAGACGGATATTGACGGCCTGTATGAGATTTACTGGGAGAACGGTCAGAAGTTTAATCTGTACAATGCAGCTATGGGCGGTGCTCTGAAGGGCCTTGTGCAGATGAGGGACGGTAATAACGGCGAGAATTTTACAGGTCAGGTTACGGGGACGGGAACCTCGGTGGACGAAGAGGGTAAGATTCACGATGTGGTTACCATTCAGGTGAAAAAGGATTATCTGACCGACTTGAATAAATGTAATCTCTCCAATCAGGGCGGTATCATCAATCTGGGAAATCAGGAATTTTACTATGATTCCTGGGAGTATCAAATCAGCTACGACGATAACGGAGACCCGGTATATTCTTATACCTTTACACTGTCTGATTCGGAGAAGAACAGTTCGAGGCTGACGAACGACAGAGTCGGAAAGACTGCAAGCATCGGAGCGAGCCTTGCTTATCAGGGTGTACCTTATTATATGAGCCAGATGAATGAGTGGGTGAGAACCTTTGCCCAGAAATTCAATGATATTTTGACCAGTGGCTACGATTCTGACAATGAGCAGGGCATTAAGATGTTTACCGGAAATATGGCGACAACGGACGACCAGTTTGATTTCCCGGATAAATACAGATACGATTTGGCGGCAGAGAACGGGGATACGGTTTCCGTAAAGGTGTCTGATGACAGCTATTACCGCCTGACAGCCTCTAATTTCAGCATTCTTGCAGCCATGGAGCTTGACCCCGGCAGACTGGCGAACAGATATGACCAGGGAGATGGCGTAGAGCAGAGTGATTTGCTGGAGGATATCAAGCTGCTTGCAACGGATAAGGAAAAGATGAAATTCAGGGGCTGCTCTGCCTCGGAATTCCTGCAATGCATTCTTTCGGATGTGGCATTGAATGCTCAGCGTGCGAACACCTTCCAACAGAGCTTTAAGGATATTGCAAACACAATTGATACCCAGCGCCTGTCCATCTCGGGTGTGGATGAGGACGAGGAAGCCGTCAATCTGGTAAAATATCAGAACGGATATAATCTGGCCTCTAAAATGATTCAGACTTTGACCGAAATATATGATAGATTGATTTTGGAAACCGGAGTGTGACGAGAAGAGTTTCTGACGCATTAAGGCGTTAAGCGTTCCTTAATGAATTTACATGTTCGATAGCAGACACGCTTTCGCTCGGGACGAAACGTAGCGGTACTAAATTCGTAAAGAGCACTCATTAAGTACCGACGTTTCTTTACGGTCTGCAATTCGAACAGTAAATTCATTTTCGAAACAAAGATGAAAAAGCATCAGAAACTCTAAGTTTCACTTGAGAAAGGCGGGAACAAATGAGAATTACAAATAAAATCATGCAGAACAACAATTTGTCCAACATCAATACAAACAAGATATACCAGGACAAATTGAGTACGCAGATGTCTACTCAGAAAAAGATAAATCGTCCCTCCGATGACCCGGTGGTGGCAATCCGTGCGCTGCGCCTCAGAAGCAGTGTGACAGAGATTACCCAGTATTACAGCAAGAATATTCCCGATGCGGAGAGCTGGCTCAGCGTTACCGAGGATGCACTGAAAAATCTGTCGGAGATTGTGACAAGCATGATCAGTCAGTGCACCAAAGGCTCAAACGGAGATTTGAAGACGGAGGACCGGCAGATTATTCTGGAGCAGCTGAAGGCGCTTGGAGAAGAGGTTTATGCAACAGGTGACGCGGACTATGCCGGAAGATATGTGTTTACCGGATACCGCACCGATACCTCCTTAAGCTTTGACAAGGAGCAGACTGTTAAATACAGCATTACCGAGCAGCTTGACAAGAGTGCTATTGACAGTGTAACCAAGGTAGACACCGGCAAGCTTTTGGACATCAACTCCAGTAACTACATGGACACGGATATGAAAGCGGTGACGGATCAGGATATTTCCTCTGTGGATGTGTATCGTATCCGTCTGGCGTATAATGACTGCCTGGCGGACGGAGAATTGCCTTCTATTCAATATCAGAGTGCAATTCTGGATGAAAATGATCTCCCCACCGGAGAATATGAGTGGCTTACGCTTGGGGTGGATGAGGGAGATCCGGATGATCCGGACGATGATACCAATGCCATGATACAAATGCATTCCTATGAAGATCCATATGCCTACGTCGCCGGGAATGATAAGGCGCTGGTATATGTGCCTGAGACGGGCGAAATACTGCTGGGAAAGGATTACTATGACCAGCTGATGCAGACAAAGGATGACGATGCCACTGTCGCAAACGAGGCGGAAATCCGTGTCACCTACGAGAAGTCCAACTGGCAGAAGGGTGACCTTCGCCCGGAGCACTATTTTTATTGCGAGTCCAATCCCGGAACAGACGATGCCATCCTGTACAATAAATCTTATCTCACAGATAATGCGGAGCATCAGGATATCGAGTATGATGTAGGCTTTAATCAGACAATCCGCGTCAATTCCACCGCGGACGAGTGCTTCCAGCATGGCATCGGCAGAGAGGTGGACGATTTGGTGAACGCCATGCAGAATGTGCTCGATTTGGAGGGCGTCAAGGCAAATATTGAATCCCTGCTGGATAAAGCGGAGGAGGGAAGCGAAGAGGCAACTGTTCTGCAGAATCAGCTGGATGCGGTGGACAAGGCCCTGACCTATGCCAAGGACAAGGAACAAAAGCTGTTCGAGAGAGGAATCACAAGCTTCCAGGGATATCTGGATGATGCGAATCTCTGTATCACAAACTGTGGTACCAGAAGCAGCAAGCTTTCTTTGATTAAGAACCGTATGCAGAACCAGAAGACTACCTTTGAAACCCTGAAGAGCGAGAATGAAGATATTGATATTACAGAGGTTGCAATCCAGCTTACCAGTGCAGAACTGACCTATGAGGCGGCACTGATGGCAACGGGAAAGGTGACACAGACTACGTTACTGAATTACATCTGACAGAAAGGCGGAGGACAGACAATGAAAATGAATACGAGAATTTTCGGAGAGATTGAAATCGAGGATGAGAAGGTTATTTTCTTTGAAAACGGCATCATCGGTTTTCCGGACATGAAGCATTTTGTCCTGATTCACGACGAGGAAAAGGGAACAAATGCCGGAATCCGGTTTTTGCAGTCGGTGGAGGAACCCGGGTTCGCTATGCCCGTGATGGATCCGCTGGTGGTAAAGCCGGACTATGACCCTGAAGTGAACGATGAACTTTTGGCGGCAGCCGGAAATGTAACTCCGGATAACATTCTGGTGCTTGTAACTGTATCTGTGCCCAGTGACCTGACGAAGATGAGCGTCAATCTGCAGGGCCCCATTGTCATCAATGTAGAGGAGCACAAGGCGTGCCAGATTATTGTGGAGAGCGGGAACTATCCGGTAAAGTTTCCTATTTATGATATCCTTCAGGCCGGAAAGGCAGGTGAGTAGAATGCTGGCATTATCCAGAAAGAAGAATGAGGCAATCGTTATTAATAACAATATCGAGGTAACGATTCTGGAGGTAAAGGGCGATCAGGTAAAGGTCGGCATTACGGCTCCCAAGGAGGTGCCTGTCTACCGCAAGGAGGTGTATCTGCAGATTCAGGAGGCCAATAAGGAAGCTGCGGGTGCGGACGGCATGGAAGCCCTGAAAAATCTGTTGGGAAAATAAATTGCCTTTGAGGACATTCCACGGAGGGAAGCGCAAAAAAATTGTGCTTCCCTCTTAATTTTTATGGTAGGGAAACCGATAAAGCAATTAGATACGCAGTTTGGGCGTAATAGTAGGAAACAGATGGAAAACAGATTTCACACGGAGGTGGGTAAAATGGCAATCGAACCGATTTCAAGCATGATGACAGTACAGGCACAGGGAAGTGTTACAACAAAGGTGCAGACTCCCGCACAGACGGAGAAGCCCGAGAATGCAGCCAGCAGCGTACAGGCTGCCGAGAAGATTGACAAAACGACAAATGTCGTAGAGAACGCACAGGAGAAGGGGCAGGCTGGCACTGAGGAGCAGCAGGGCAAGGAACAACAGGCTACAAACGACCAGATTCGCAAGGCTGTGGAACAGCTGAACAAGAGCATGGGGAATTCTGAGGCGGTATTCGGAATACATGAGGATACCAACCGGGTGACTATCAAAATTGTAGATAAGACGACTAAAGAGGTCATCAAAGAGCTTCCTCCCGAGAAGACCCTTGATATGATTGCAAGAGTATGGGATATGGCGGGTATTCTGGTGGACGAAAGACGTTAGGAGGACAGTGTGAAAAATAAATTTTTCACACGCAAATTTGTGCCTGCGGTCCAAAGTTTGCAGGTCGCGGAAAGGAATGGTTATTAGTATGGCAATGAGATTGAGTGGACTGATGTCCGGTATGGACACAGAGTCCATTGTCCAGCAGCTGGTGGAAGCCAGAAGCACAAAAGTGGAGACGGCAAAGAAGGAACAGACGAAGCTGCAGTGGAAGCAGGATGTCTGGAAGGAGCTGAATACCAAGCTGAAGAATCTTCAGTCCAAATATGTGGGCGAGATGCGTTTTTCCTCCGCGTATTCCAAGAAAACAACCAAGGTTTCCAATGACAGCGCAGTCAGTGTTATCACCGGAGAAGGCGCAGTGAATGGTGTGCAGGAGCTGGAGGTGAACCAGCTTGCGAAGACTGCTTACCTGACCGGTGACAAGGTTTCCAAGATTGAAGGCGCCAGCGGGGCGAGCTTAAGCGCCCTAACCAAGATGAGCGACCTTATGACATTTGAAAAGGATGCGGATGGAAAGGAGATTTCCAAGAGCCTGAAGCTGACCAAGAATGACGGCAGTGAGGTGGATATCAGTCTGACATCCTCCACCACAATTTCCGATGTGCTGACAAAGCTGAAGGAAGAAGGCCTGAATGCGAGCTTTGACGCAAACCAGCAGCGATTCTTTATCAGTGCAAAGGAGTCCGGCGCGGAGGGAAACTTTACTATCAGCTCCGACAGCGAGGAAACATTGAAAGCTCTTGGCCTGAATATTCCCGCAGATGACTCGGACGAAAGCGGAGCAACTTATATCAAGGGTCAGAATGCGCAGATTACACTGAATGGAGCACTTTTTGAAAGTGAGAATAATGTATTTGAAATCAATGGTCTTACCTTTACTGCATTGAGCGAGACAAAGGGACAGTCTGTAACCGTTACAACTCAGCAGGATACCGACGGTATCTATGACATGATTAAGGGCTTCCTGAAGGAATACAATGAAGTTATCAATCAGTTGGATAAGCTTTATAACGCAGATTCTGCATCGGACTATGAGCCGCTTACGGATGAGGAGAAGGAGTCCATGTCCGAGAGCGAAATTGAGAAATACGAGCAGAAGATTAAGGATTCCCTGCTGCGTCGTGACAGCTCTGTGAACAGTATCAGTTCTGCCCTGAAGGAAACCATGATGCAGGGAATTGAAGTGAATGGAAAGACCATGTACCTCACCAATTTCGGCATTGAGACTTTAAATTATTTCTCTGCGGCTGACAATGAAAGAAATGCTTACCATATTGACGGAGATGCTGATGACGCGGATACTGCCGGCAATACAGATAAGCTGAAGAGTATGATTGCAACGGATCCGGATACAGTTATCAGCTTTTTCTCCAAACTGTCCCAGAATCTGTATACCGCCATGTCGGAACAGTCCAAGTCTGTTGAGGGATACCGCAGTTTTGGCAGCTTCTATGATGATAAGAAGATGAAGTCGGATTATGATGATTATACTTCCAAGATTAAAGATCTGGAAGAAAAGCTGGCCGATTACGAGGATAGGTGGTATGCAAAGTTTGCGGATATGGAAACCGCAATGGCTAAAATGCAGAATAATGCAAGTGCGGTAACAAGCTTGTTAGGAGGTTCATGATATGGCATTGCCGAATGCGTATGCACAATATAATAATAGCAAAATTCTGACGGCTTCCCCCGCGGAGCTGACACTGATGCTCTACGAGGGAGCGATTAAATTCTGTAATATTGCGATTCTGGCGATAGAACAGAAAAACATAGAGAAGGCTCATACCAATATTATCAAAACGGAAAGAATTATCGATTATTTTCGTCAGACCCTGGATATGAGTTATCCCGTGGCGGAGGATTTTGAAAGGGTGTACTCTTATCTGAGCAGAAGGCTGACTGAGGCCAATATCAAAAAGGATAAGGAAATTCTGGAAGAGGTCAACCAGCATCTTCACACCATGAGAGATACCTGGAATGAGGTTATGAAGCAGAATAAACAGTAGAAACGGAGCAGGATACATGATGGAAAATTATCTGACCCTGTTGGAAGAGAGCCTGCAGAAGAAACTGCAGGTCATGGATAAAATTCAGGACTACAACCTCAGACAGCAGGAAATCTTTCAGACTGAAAGTGCAGAGCTTGACAAGTTTGACGATTATGTGGTTGAAAAAGGGGAACTGATTGAGGAACTTACTGCACTGGACAACGGATTTGAAACCCTGTATGAAAGAGTGTCCGAGGAATTGAAGGGCAATCGGGAGAAATATGCGGAGCAGATTAAACGGTTGCAGGAGCTCGTGACGAAGGTCACGGAAACCAGTGTTACCATTCAGGCTCAGGAAGCCAGAAATAAGCAGCTGGTGGAACGCTATTTTTCAAACCAACGTGCAGGAATCAAAAAGAGCCGCACTGCGTCGAAGGCTGCTTATGACTATTATAAGAACATGAACAATACCAACCATGTGCCGCCGCAGTTTATGGACAGCAAGCAGTAGATAATTAGAAAAAAGTTTTATGAGAAAAATTCCGTACACCTCTAAAGTAATGGAAAAATTCTCCGATATACTTAACAAGTAAAGCAAATGAACATTCATTCAAATGGAT
>JBJEJG010000110.1:0-2418 GCA_051877795.1 Acetatifactor sp. | reverse complement strand
GAAGGACGCAGCTTCTATAATTCTTCTGCCCCAGCTTCAACGCCTTGGCATATTGGTCCATTGCTTCTTTTCGGCTCACTGAGAATACCTCCTTGCCAAAATGGAAGAGACGGAGTGGGAAATTGGGATTTGTAGGGCAATTTCGATTTGCAGAAGGCCAAAGCCTCCCTTGTGTAAAGGGAGGTGGCACGGCGAAGCCGTGACGGAGGGATTGTATGGCAGTTTCGCCCTACTGTGCAGCATGTCGAAGGGCTTCAATCCCTCAGTCTCGCTACGCTCGACAGCTCCCTTTACACAAGGGAGCCAGGGCGCTCCCGCGCCAGTGCATTACACAGGCAAATCCCAATTTCCCCGCACATTGTAACCACCCATAGTATACGCAAAACGCAAAAAAGGCGCAAGGAAGCAAAACAGAAAGTTTTTTCCCGTCCGGAGGGGGAAAATTGGTGGTTTTCCCAAAGAATAGCAGGAAGAAGACTCATCTGCGAAGAAAGGCCAAGGGTTTCATTTCCCTTGGCCTTTCTATGCATAACGTTTGCTTATTTACGCCAATAGCCATCATCGTGATTTGGCATAAACGCCAAATCGGCTGCGCTCAAAATACCCGAATGGTTGTTCCGATAAGCTGCCCCAACCACCCAAAAAGGAAGTGGGCAAGGAGAAGCATGGGTGTGAGTGAGTAAAGTTCAAAAAAGATTGACATGAGAATGGATGCTGAAACCAAAGACTTTTTGACTATTATTACCGCCACAATTCCAAGAGCCACCGCAAGTGCGGCGCAGACTTCCAAGGCTCCCCACACTTCACTATAAAAAATCACCGCGAGCAATGCCAGTCTGGTGAAGAGCCACACCGCAAAAAGCAGCTTTCCCTTCCTTTCGTAATTCAACTTCAATAATGTACAAAGATTATAAACTGGGATAAAAACCTTCCACTTCTCTACTTTCATAATTGAAAATGTATCCAGCAGTCTCTTGAAAAACTCACATATGGTCGGCACAAGAACTTCCCAGAGAACGCGTAAAAGAATAATGCCCACAAATGCAAGGACACTGTTCAAATATTCTTCATGAATAAATAATGCCACAGGGATTACGATATTGCAGATTGGGAAAACAAAATAAGATATAATTGTTCCTATTGGATCTCTTTTGAATTCCTCCATAGTTGGAAGAATATCGGCACCTTTTTTATTTCTCTCTTCAAGTTCTCGAAGTTCCTCATCTGTATCAATGATCTCACTCTGAAACTGTCCATTTTTATCATAAATGTATTTGCCCGTTCTCTCTATCCCTCCTAATTGAGATTATTCACTATCATTTGTATGGTGCAAAGGATTTTAATCGAAATCGGTTAATCACTCACTCTGCTTGAAGAAATCTAGAAATAGTGGCTCCTCCTCTCTTTCTCAAAAACATATCCTTACTTCTTCCCATTTAGATTATAACGGATTAACGTCATAAAATCAACATTTTATAGCGTTATTCCAGACCTAGCTGAATATCCGTTTCACGGGTAAAATAAAAATAGAATTTGCAGCGGGGTGAGAGACACGGAAGAATTTCAGGTAATCGAGCGAATCAAAGAACTCTGTGTACTGCGGGGCTGGACCTATTATCGCCTCGCAAAGGAATCCGGCATTCCCTACTCCACTTTGAACACCATGCTGCACAAAACGAATATTCCTTCCGTCCCAACGCTTGAGAAGCTTTGCGCAGGCCTTGGTATCACGCTTGCGCAGTTCTTTTGTCTGGAGGACGACGGCGCAAAGCTGACGGAGGATCAACGCCAATGCCTCCGGCTGTGGGATACCCTCAGTGACCGGAGCAAAGCGCTCGTCCTGGCCTATATGCAGGGAGTGTCGGATCTGGAGCATAAAGACGAATGACTACTTCCCGAAAAAATCTCCGCCGCCGGATTGCCGGAAGCGGAGATCATTTTTTATTGGTTTGTAAAACATTACACCACAGCTTTTTCTTTCTTGGGCTTGGTCTCTTTGGAGAGGTAGTGGTCCATGCAGTACTGCATGATGGCCCGGCGGGTGACGATACCGATGAAGGTGTTGCGGTCATCCACCACCGGGACGAAGTTCTGATCCACGGCGGTGGAAAGCAGGTCCTCGATCTTGGTGTCTACGGATACGGCCTTGTTGTCTTTCCGGCGGGTGACTTCCATGATTCCATGGTTCTCCGCCTCGTGCAGGTCCATATTGCAGAGGTTTTTCATGGCCCAGAGCAGGTCTCCCTCGGTCATGGTGCCGCAGTAGCGGCCGTCCCTGGCCAGGATCGGCAGGGCGGTGTAGCCTGCGCACTCCATGCGCTCCAGAGCCTGTCGGATGGTGTCCTCTGCCCGCAGGTAATCGCACGCTGTCTTTGGGGTCAGAAAGAACAAAATATTCATACGGGGTCCTTCCTATCT
>JBJEJG010000109.1:0-12588 GCA_051877795.1 Acetatifactor sp. | reverse complement strand
AGGAAAACCGCATTTTGAATTCCTGATAGCCGTCCAGCTTTAAGGTGCGGCAGAAACGGTAAACGCTGGTATCTCCTACCTCACAGGCATCCGCCAGTTCTGTGATGGAAAGATAAGGTACTTCTTCTTTGTGTGCCAGGCAGTAATCGGCAACCTTCTTTTCTGCCTTGGTAAACTGATTGTAAACAGACTGTATTTTTAAAATCAGGTTCATTTCTTCCATTGAGACACACCCTTTCGTAAATAAAATTACGTTTGTTTGGATTATCATAGCATTGACAGGAGAAAGCTGTCAAGGAAGGGAAGATATGGTATAATGTACGCGAGCAGAAAACCAAGCGACGCCGAAGGCGGCATTTGGTTTTCGCCGCGATAACGAGCAAACAGTCTGCGAAGCAGACAATAAAGCACCGAAGGTGCGGGTTTGCGAGTATAAAGACGTAAACATAAGCGGCTGCGAAGCAGACAATAAAGCACCGAAGGTGCGGGTTTGCGAGTATAAAGACGTAAACATAAGCGACGCCGAACGCGAGCAGACAGGAGAAAACCATGCCGGACAAGGAGGCCTTTGAAAAAGCAAAAAAGAAAATTATCGGAATCGACAGGCAGCGCCTCGGTATTGGGACTCTGTCCGAAAAGACGGTTCACGCCATTTTAAAAAATTATTATGAGCCGGATGAGGACAGACAGGAGATTCCCATAGAAAATTATGTGGCTGACATCTATGCGAACGGGGAAATTATTGAGATTCAGACAAGGCAGTTCAACAGGATGCGGGATAAGCTTGCGGCATTTCTGCCTCTTTATCCCGTTACTATTGTTTACCCTATCCCGAGAGAGAAGTGGCTTATCTGGATAGATGAAGAGAGCGGTGAATTGAGCCAGAAAAGAAAATCACCTGTCAGAGGAAGTGTTTACACGGTTTTTCCTGAGCTGTACAAAATCAAGATGTTTCTGAAAGACCCGAATCTGCGATTGAAGCTGGTATTTTTGGATATGGAAGAATACAGGCTGTTAAACGGATGGAGCAAGGACAAAAAGAAAGGCTCCAGCCGATATGACCGGATACCCATTGAGCTGGTGGAGGAGGTGGACATTACCTGTGTACAGGATTATATGCAGTTTGTTCCATTTGAGCTGGAAGGAGAATTTACCTCCGGGGAGTTTGCCCGGGCGGCCCATATTAAGGTGCAGCTGGCACAGACAGTGCTGAATATTCTGTATCATGTGGGTGTCGTGACAAGAGTGGGAAAAAAGGGAAACCTGTATTTATATGAGGTGCTGGAATAGATTTTTGCAGCAGGAAAGAGAGAAATGTTATGAGGAATATAAATCTTGAAAAAACAGGCGATGCAGCGATTGTAAACTATGGAAATACCTGTCGGCTCAGGGAACTGATGAAACGCGCAGAGGCGGGAGAACATCTGGTTTTAGGATTTCTGGGGGGCTCCATCACGCAGGGAAGTCTTGCCACAGAGCCGGAGAAATGTTATGCAGCATTGGTATACCGGTGGTGGGTACAGAAATTTCCCCAGGCCTCCTTTGAATATGTCAATGCAGGAGTAGGCGGAACTACCTCCCACTATGCGGCTGCGAGGGTGCAGAGTCACCTGCTGAACAGAAAGCCGGATTTTGTGATTGTAGAATTCAGTGTAAATGATGATGCCACAGCGCATTTTCAGGAAACCTATGAAAGCGTCATCCGCAAAGTATATGGGGCACCGAATATGCCGGCGGTTTTAATATTGAACAATGTATTTTATAACGACGGACACAGCGCACAGGAGCAGCATGTGGAAGTCGGGAAATATTATAAAATTCCCTGCATCAGTATCAGAGACAGTATTTATCAGGAAATTCTTTCAGGTAATATAATGGCATGCGAGATTTCACCCGACAATCTGCATCCGAATGATGCAGGGCATTCTCTGGTATGCGGAATGGTGACTCATTTTCTGGAAAAGATTTACGAGAAACGCTGTGAGAAAGAGCCGGAGGCAGAAATGCCCGAGGTATTCATGACGCGAAATCATTATGAAACTGTAAGACGGTATCAGAATTTTAATTGCAATCCATATATAAACGGCTTTTATGCTGACAGCAGAGTTCCGGAAGCGGTCTGGGATAATTTTGCCTGCGGCTGGATTTCCCGGAAACCGGGGGCGAGCGTGCGGTTTCAGGTGACGGGAACGGAAATTGCCGTTCAATATCGAAAAACCATTCATAAACCGGCGCCCATTGCGATTGCAGTGCTGGACGGTGATGAAAAGCATGCGGTAGTGTTGGATGCAAACTTTGAAGAAACCTGGGGAGATTGTCTTTATCTTCAGGAACTGGCAGAAAATCTGCCCGGCATGGAACATACAGTTGAAGTAAAAATCACAAAAATTCCCGAAGAATGTGTTTCCGATTTTTATCTGGTATCTGTGATTACCGGATGCTAAGCCATTAATCCTCTTCCTCGGTCTTGGCAGCCAGAGGGAGAGAGAAGATAAATTCACTTCCTACGCCTTCGGTACTGATGACATTGATGTGCTCACCGTGACAGTTAATAATTTCCTTTACAATGGAAAGCCCCAGTCCTGTACCCTTCTTGTCCTTGCCCCGGGATAAATCGGACTTGTAAAAACGATCCCAGATTAACTTCAAATCCTCCTTGGGAATACCGATACCGGTATCCTTCACAGAGACGAAGAGTTTGTTTTTTTTCAAGGAGGTCTCAATCTTTATGACAGAATCGTGGTGGCTGAATTTAATGGCATTGTCTGTCAGGTTATAGAGTACCTGCTGAATTCTGCCCATGTCGGCATTGACATACATTTCGTCTCCTGTCAGGACAAGCTCAATGGCAATGGTCTTTTTTTTGCAGGTTCCTTCAAAAGAAGCGGCTGTATTGCGGATAACTCTGTTGATGTCAAAATCTGTGCGATCCAGAAGCATACCCTTGGTATTGAGATTATTCAGCGTCAGCAGACTGTTAGTCAGTTTGGTGAGCCGCTCCGTTTCATTCAGAACGATACCCAGATATTTCTCATGCATTTCGGGAGGAATTGTGCCGTCAAGCATGGCTTCCAGATACCCCCGGATAGAGGTTAAGGGAGAGCGGAAGTCATGGGATACGTTTGCTACGAATTTCTTCTGGTCGTCCTCAGAGCTTGCAATCTGGCTTGCCATGTAGTTCAGACACGCCGCCAGATAGCCAATCTCATCTTCACTGTCTACCTGAAATTCGTAATGCATGTTGCCGGAAGCATATTGCTCGGTAGCATAAGTAATCTTACGCAGAGGCTTGTACACAATCTCTGTAAAGAAAATCAGGATAATCATAGAAAGCAAAAATAAAATTACGAGAGTGATATAGGAAATATTCAGGAGGCTGTTGCAGGACTCCTGAATATCGTTCATGTCACAATGAATAACAACATAGCCCTTTACCATGTAGCTGGAGGTAATCGGAGAAAAAACACTGAGCATGTCAGAATCAAAGTTCCCGAAAAAATCTCCTACAGTATAGTAAGAACCACTGGTAATAGTGGGGTCAAAGCCTTCAATCATGACAATTTCTTCCACATTGATGGGCGTGTTTGTGTCCAGTACCAGACGGCCGGAAGGGTTGATGATACGAATGGTGGCGCCCAGGTAGACGGAAAGGGAATCCAACTGGTCTTTAACGGTTTCCAGATCTGTTTCGCTGGTGTACAGACCGGTAGCATAGGTGTTGGCAATCAGAGTTGCCTCGGCATAAAGACTTTCTGCCTTCTCGCGGATAAGGTGCTCCTTTGTCATGTTGGGCACGAAGGTAGTGACCATGATAAAACTGAATACACCGAATATGAAATATGCCAGCACAAATTTCAGATAAAGTGTTTTTCTCATTAGCTGCGCACCTCAAATTTATAGCCAATTCCCCAGATAGTCGTAATTTTCCAGTTGGCATGATCCTTGATTTTTTCCCGGAGACGTTTGATATGTACATCAACGGTACGGGTGTCGCCGATATATTCATAGCCCCAAATCTGGTCAAGCAGTTGTTCTCTGGTAAAAACATGATTGGGAGAAGAGGCAAGGAAGTATAAAAGCTCCAGTTCCTTGGGGGGCATATCTACAGTTTGACCCATGTAAATCACGGAGTAATTTGTGAGGTTAATGGACAGGTCTGTATACTCTACACATTTGTCGTCAGGGTTTTCCGGCATTGCGTTCTGGGGTTTATATCGGCGCAGAACTGCCTTTGCGCGGGCCACTAATTCCTTGGAATCAAAAGGCTTTTCAATATAATCGTCGGCTCCCAGCTCCAGCCCCAGCACCTTGTCGAAAACCTCTCCCTTGGCTGAGAGCATGATAATAGGAACGGAATATTTTGCACGTACCTCCCGGCATACCTGATAACCGTCTATGCCTGGCAGCATGATGTCCAGCAGAATCAGATTCGGTTCAAAGTTCTCCAAAGCGGGCATGACGGATTCACCGTCGTTTACAATCAGCGTTTCAAAGCATTCCTTTGTAAAATACAGAGAGATTAACTCTGCGATATTGTTATCGTCATCCACGATTAAAATTTTCTGTTTGCTTACCATGTATAGATGCTCCTTTTATTTAAATGTTACAATTGTGACACCTGCGTCACCTTCTCCGTATTCGCCGAGACGAAACTCTTTTACTGTTTTCAGGCGTTTTAAGTGATTGTGAACAGCACTTCTTAGGGCTCCGGTACCTTTACCGTGAACGACTCTCACGGAAGGCAGGTGGGCCATGTATGCATCGTCCAGATATTTGTCCAGCAGGGCGATTGCTTCATCTACCGTCTTGCCCAGCAGATTGATTTCCGTGGAAACGGACAGGCTTTTGGACATTTTTATTTTTCCGGCGTTGGTGCGTTGAAGGGTGGGTGTGGTAATAGCTTCTTCATCCACAAACACCAGATCATTGATGTTAGTCTGCGTGCGAATGATGCCGCATTGCACAAAAAGAGCACCCTTTGCATCAGGCAGCGTACTGACAGTACCCTTTAAGCCCATGGAGACAATCCTTACCGTATCGCCCTTTTTCAGCTTTTTGGGGTCGATACCCTTCTTTTCGGGCTGCCTTTTGTCTGATTTGATGGAAAGACTGTTGTTTTTTTCGCTGATTTTGTCACGAACCTTCTGCCGTTTTCTCTCCAATTCTTTAATATCTGCACCGGCGCTTACCTTGTTGAAGTCGCGGATTGTTTCATCGGCTACCTCCTTTGCCTCCTGCAGAATTTCTCTTGCCTTTTCGTTGGCTTCCCTTAAGATGCGGTCCTTTGCCCGATCCAGCTTTTCGTTTTTCTGTTGCAGCTGTTCCTGTAATGTGCGGATACGCTCCTTGTATTCCGCGATTTCCCGCTGTTCTTTTTCAATGGTGATACGGCTCTGCTCCAGGTCGGCAATGACATCCTCAAAGCTTTTGTCCTCCTTCCCGATTTGTTCTTTGGCGGCATTGATGATGTCATCCGAAAGCCCCAGCTTGGAGGAGATGGCAAAGGCATTGCTCTTTCCGGGAATACCGATGAGCAGCCTGTAGGTGGGCTGCAGGGTTTCCACATTGAATTCACAGCAGGCATTTTCCACAAAGGAAGTGGAAAGAGCGTAAATCTTTAACTCACTATAGTGGGTGGTAGCCATAGTGCGGATGCCTCTGTCATGCAGGAAATTCAGGATGGCAATCGCCAGAGCGGCACCCTCCGTGGGGTCAGTTCCTGCACCGAGCTCATCAAATAAACACAGGGAATCCGCATCCGCATTCTGTAAAATGTGGACAATGGATTTCATGTGTGAGGAGAATGTGGACAAGCTCTGTTCAATACTCTGTTCGTCACCAATATCCGCATAGACCTCCGTAAAGATGGAAAGCTCGGAGCGGTCGAGGGCAGGAATGTGGAGACCTGCCTGTCCCATGAGGGTGAGCAGACCCACCGTTTTCAGGGAGACGGTCTTACCGCCGGTGTTGGGGCCTGTAATAATTAGCAGATCGAAATCCTTTCCCAGATTGATGTCAATGGGAACAGTACGTTTTTTGTCCAGAAGCGGATGACGTCCCTTTCGGATGTTAATGTAATGGTCTGTGTTAAAAATAGGCTCTGTGGCATTCCATTCCATGGCGAGCTCAGCCTTGGCAAAAATAAAGTCAAGGGTGGTCATAATCTTCTGATTTACGGCAAGCTCTTCCGTATGCTCTGCCGCCTGTGCACTTAAAGCTGCCAGAATGACGTGGATTTCTTCATCCTCCTCCAGCTCCAGTTCCCGCAGCTGGTTATTCAGGCTGACAACGGCAGCAGGCTCAATAAAGTAGGTGGAGCCGGTAGCAGACTGGTCGTGAATCATACCGTTTACCTGCCCCTTGTACTCTGCCTTGATGGGAATACAATAGCGGTTGTCACGCACCGTAATCACCGCATCCTGAAGATAGGTGCGATAGGAACCGTTCAGCATGGAATTCAGCTGAGAGCGGATTTTTTCGTTTGTCTGTATCTTGGCGCGCCGGATGCTTTTTAACTTCGGACTGGCATCGTCGGCGATTTCCTCCTCCGAGAGAATACAGCGGTTGATCTCGTTCGCCAGCTGGGTCAGGGGGGAAAGCTGTTCAAAATAGGCATCCAGACTGTCCTCCGGGGCATCCTCCCGCTCCTTTTTCCCATAGGTTTTAATGCGATTTACATTGTCCAGCAGGGACGCAATTTTTAACAGCTCTACAATGGAAAGTACGCTGCCGATTTCCAGAGACTTGATGGAAAATCCCAGGTCGCAGTTGCTGCCGAAGGAGGTGCTGCCCGTCTTGAACAGTCGGCTTAGGGCGTCTCTTGTCTCTGCCTGATTTTTGCGGATTTCCTCAAGGTCTGTGGAGGGAATCAGTTCCCGACACAGCTTCTTTCCCGGCTCGGAATCGGCTTTTTCCGTAAGTATATCAATAATCTTATTATATTCCAGTGTTTTTAAAACTTTTTGATTCATAGTGATCCTCGTTCCAAAATAATTTACGGTACATTCATCAAAAGTATAGCATGCTTTCTCAAAAAACGCGAGACTCTACACTATTTTATTGACTTTTTTGTTTTGCAATTTGATAATGAGAGTAATGCCGCTTATGGATGGAGAAGAGAAATGAAAGAGATGATTTTATATTATACACCGGGAAATATGAGCCATACGCCCCTGCTGCGGGGAGTATGTGCACAGATGAATATCAGGATAAAGAATCTGACCCCGGAGAGATGTGTGCAGAAGATAGGGTATCTGGCAGGGGTAGAAGGCTTTGAGAAGCGGGAGGTTTCTGCCGGATACGAGAAATATGCTCCGGTTATGGAAGAGGAGTTATTGGTATTCTGCGGTTTTTCAGATGAAAGGCTGGACGAACTGCTGGAAAATTTAAAAAAGGCAGGAGTGCCGAAAATTCCCCTGAAGGCAATCCTTACGGAAACTAATGCGGGCTGGACGATATATCAGCTTTACGGACAGCTCCGGGAAGAACATGCACAGATGAGGGGGTAGGAGATGAAAAACAATTATCAAATGACTGTTAGGGCCTGCTTTATCGGATATATCGTACAGGCGATTGTCAACAATTTTGTGCCGCTGTTGTTTTTAACCTTTCAAAATACTTATGGGATTCCCTTGTCGGAAATTACAATGCTGATTACCTTTAATTTCGGACTGCAGCTGGTGGTGGATCTGGTTTCCGTTACCTTTGTGGACAAAATCGGATATCGGGCCTCCATGATTTTAGCGCATGCTCTGGCGGCGGCCGGATTGCTGCTCTTGCCGATTCTGCCGGAGCTGTTGCCGAACTCCTTCTTGGGAATATTGCTGGCGGTGACTGTTTATGCTGTGGGCGGCGGTCTGCTGGAGGTGCTGGTAAGCCCTGTGGTGGAGGCATGCCCCTCTGACAACAAGGAGAAAACCATGAGTCTTCTGCATTCCTTTTATTGCTGGGGACATGTGGGCGTGGTTTTGATTTCCACAATATTTTTCAAGATATTCGGGATTGAAAACTGGAAGCTTCTGGCATGTATCTGGGCACTGGTGCCATTATGCAATATGGTTCTTTTTATGAAGGTTCCCATTGCTTCCCTGATAGAGGAAGGAGAGAAGGGAATGACCATAAAGGAGCTGGCCAAAAAGAAGATTTTCTGGGTATTTATGCTGATGATGCTGTGTGCCGGGGCGAGCGAACAGTCGGTGAGTCAGTGGGCCTCCACCTTTGCGGAAAAGGGGCTTGGCGTAACAAAGGCAATAGGCGATCTGGCGGGCCCCATGGCGTTTGCGATTCTCATGGGTACAGCCAGAGCATTTTATGGGAAGTACGGAGACAGGCTGAATCTGGATAAATTCATGATATGCAGCAGTCTGCTCTGTATGGCATCCTATCTCTGTATTTCTCTGGTACCCAGTCCTGTGGCGGGACTATTGGGCTGCGCTGTCTGTGGTCTGTCGGTGGGAATTATGTGGCCCGGCACCTTCAGTAAGGCTGCAGCGGGATTGCCGAAGGGCGGCACCGCGCTGTTTGCAATGATGGCGCTGGCCGGAGATTTTGGATGCTCCGGCGGCCCTACTGTGGTGGGAATCGTATCCGGTTATTTTCGGGATAATCTGAAAACGGGAATTCTGGCGGCAGTTATTTTTCCGCTGCTCCTGCTGGTCGGAATCCTGCTCTGCGGCAGGCTCAAACCTTTACATTTGGCGGAGGATTGAGTATACTATGAAAGACAAAGCAAGGGAGAAGCTTTATGACGGAAAAGGAACAAAATAATCAGAATGATTTTCTAATAGAAAAAATAAAAGAGAGGCCAATCAACAGGAAAAAGCTGCTGAGACGAACCATTATCACAGCTTCCATGGCCGTTATTTTCGGTTTGATTGCCTGTATTACTTTTCTGGTGCTGGAGCCTGTTATCAACAACTGGCTTTATCCTGAGGAGGAGCCTCAGATTGTAGTGTTTCCTGAAGATCAGGAGGAAATGTCGCCGGAGGATATGCTGGCGGAAAATCTTCCCACAGAAAGTCCGCAGCCGACCCCGGAGGAAGCAGATGTGATACTGAAGGAAGAACAGATTGAGGAAATTCTGTCAGGGGTTATACTGGATAAGGATAATTACAGAGAACTGTATATTGCAATGTCAGATTATGTGAGCCAGATGAATCGCTGCATGGTGACGATTACGGCGGTAACCTCAAATATAGACTGGTTTAACAATGTGCAGGAGAGCCGAAATCAGGCTTCCGGTGTCATTATTGCAAACAATGGCAAGGAGCTTCTGGTGCTGGCGGATGCCTCCTCCCTCCGTCAGGCAGAAAAACTGATTTTGACATTTTCCAATGAGGTACAGGCGGAAGCTCAGATAAAACAACAGGATAAGTATACCAATCTGGCAGTGTTGTCGGTAGTGCTGAGTGAGTTGCCTGCGGAAATGATAGAAGAAGACATTTCATTGGCAACACTGGGAAAATCCAATACCAAAAATCTGCCGGGAACTCCGGTTATTGCCATGGGAAGTCCCATGGGGACAAGCAATTCCATAGGATATGGCATGATTACTTCGGAGAGCACACAGGTATATGCTCCCGACAGAAATTACAGACTGCTGATGACGGATATTTACGGAAGCCAGAATGCCGGCGGAGTGCTGTTTAACTTACAGGGTGAGGTAATCGGCATGATTACTTCGGGCAAAACGGGTTCAGATATGAAAAACCAGATTAGTGCATACGGCATCACGGAGTTGAAAAAGGTTATTGAGAAAATGTCCAATGGCAGTTCTGTTGCTTACATGGGAATCAGCGGTCTGGATGTGACAAAAGAGGCCAATGAGAGCCAGGGAGTGCCGTATGGCGCCTTTGTGAAGGAAATTGCCATGGATTCCCCCGCGATGCTGACAGGGATTCAGAGGGGGGATGTGATTACCGAAATGGATGGGAAAAAGGTAACGCTTTTCAGTGATTACTCCACGATTCTTATGCAGCTGGATCCGGGACAGACGGTGGAGCTTACGGTTATGCGCCAGTCCCAGAATGAATATAAGGAAATGAAATTCAGCGTAGAGCTCGGAGCGGAAAAATAATATATTATAAATGGTCAGAAAGGCATGGTGCAAAAATGAAATATATCAGAGATTTAAAGGACGGGGACAGAGTTTTCGACATCTATCTCTGTAAGCATAAGCAGTCTGCGGTTACAAAGAACGGAAAACCCTATGAGAGCGTGATTCTGCAGGACAAAACAGGAACCATTGACGCTAAGGTCTGGGAGCCTAATAATCCGGGAATCGGGGATTACGATACATTGGATTACATAGAGGTCTACGGGGATGTGACAAATTTCCAGGGGGCTCTTCAAATTAATGTTAAGAGAATACGTGTCTGCCAGGAGGGAGAATATAATCCTGCGGACTATCTGCCGGTCAGTTCGAAGGATATTGATGCTATGTACAGAGAGCTTACAGAACTGATTCAAAGTATCAAAAATACCTATCTGAGACAGCTGCTGGAGTCCTTTTTTGTGCGGGATGAGGCATTTATCAAGGCATTCAGAAATTCCTCTGCGGCAAAAACCGTGCATCATGGCTTTGTAGGCGGCTTGCTGGAGCATACCTTAAGCGTGACAAAGCTGTGCGACTATTACTGCGGTGCTTATCCGATTCTGAACAGAGACCTTTTGCTGACAGCGGCAATGTGTCACGATATCGGAAAAACAAAGGAAATCTCTCCATTTCCGGAAAATGACTATACGGATGACGGACAGCTTTTAGGCCATATCGTCATGGGTTCCCAGATGGTGGCGGAAAGAGCCGCAAAAATCGAAGGCTTCCCGCACGGCCTGCTGACGGAGGTGCAGCACTGTATTCTGGCACACCATGGAAAATACGAGTATGGTTCTCCGAAAATTCCGGCGCTGATTGAGGCATTGGCGTTAAACTATGCGGATGATACGGATGCAAAGCTGGAGACTTTTAAGGAAATTTTGGAGAACAATAGTGATAACAGCGGCTGGCTGGGCTATAACAGGTTGTTTGAATCGAATCTCAGAGGAACAAAGGGTTGAGAAGATCGGATGGAAAAATAGTTCATCTGTCGACAGAATAAGTAAAGAATGAGGATTTCATGGAATTTCAGAAAAATGACATTGTGACAGTGACAATCGAGGACATTGGAAGCGAAGGTGAGGGCATCGGAAAGGTGGATGGCTTCACCTTATTTGTAAAGGATGCCGTGATAGGCGATACGGTAGAAGCGAAAATTGTGAAGGCAAAAAAGAACTATGCATACGCCCGTTTAGAGAAGGTAATCACGTCTTCTCCTTTTCGCGTACAGCCGAAATGTGCTTATCACAGACAATGTGGCGGCTGCCAGCTGCAGGCACTCTCCTATGAGAAGCAGCTGCAGTTCAAGCAGGAAAAAATAAGAGGCAACCTGATTCGAATCGGAGGCTTTGACCCCGCCTTTATAGATGAACGTATGGAACCAATTGTCGGCATGGAGGAGCCTTTTTTCTATCGGAATAAGGCACAGTATCCCGTAGGAACAGACCGGGAAGGAAATATTGTTACAGGCTTTTATGCAGGGCGAACGCATTCTATTATTCCCAATACGGATTGCTGCCTTGGTGCAGCGGAGAACAGGGAAATTCTCGAAAAGATCCTGAATTATATGAGAGAATATCGTGTCACCGCATATGATGAGGCAACAGGCAAAGGTCTGGTGCGCCATGTGCTGATTCGAAAGGGATTTACCAGCGGAGAGATTATGGTATGTCTGGTAATTAACCCGGAGAAAAAGACAGGCAGCAACGAATTTTTGCCCGGGCAGCAGGCATTGATTGAAAAATTAAGGGAAATTTCCGGTATGACAAGTGTGTCAGTTAGTATTAACCGGGAAAAAACCAATGTGATTATGGGAAAAGAAATCCATACTCTGTGGGGAAGTGACACTATTTCCGACACCATTCACGTGAGAGATATGAGCAGGGAGGGATACCCCTTTACAGGCCGCAATCTGACCTTCCATATTTCACCTCTGTCCTTCTATCAGGTAAATCCCGTGCAGACAGAGAAGCTGTATAGTCTGGCACTGGAATATGCGGGATTGACCGGACAGGAGACGGTATGGGATTTGTATTGTGGTATCGGTACGATTTCCCTGTTTCTGGCGGGCAGCGCAAAGAAGGTCTATGGCGTGGAAATTGTTCCCCAGGCTATTGACGATGCCAGGGAAAATGCGGCAAGAAACGGAATTCAGAATGCAGAATTCTTTGTCGGCAAGGCGGAGGAGGTACTGCCGGAGTTTTATGAGGGGAAACGGGGAGACTCAGACATGCTTCACCCGGATGTCATTGTAGTTGACCCGCCCCGGAAAGGCTGTGACGAGGCCTGTCTCTCTACCATGCTGAAGATGAAACCGGAGCGTATTGTCTATGTCAGCTGCGATTCTGCCACCCTGGCAAGGGATTTGAAAATACTTTGTGATGGCGGGTATGAGATTCAAAGAATTCGAGGCGTCGACCAGTTCGGACAGACAGTGCACGTGGAAAGTACCGTCCTGTTGCAAAGAAGAGGTGCTGACCCGGCACATTAAAGAA
>JBJEJG010000108.1:0-2473 GCA_051877795.1 Acetatifactor sp. | reverse complement strand
GGAGGAGCACAAGATCAGCAAGGACCCGGAGCCTCTGGCCATCAGCAAGGACGCGGTCACCCAGGTGCTGGCCTCCTGCGGCGTGGAGGAGAGCCGTGTGGAGCGCTTTGAGCAGCAGTATGACCAGTCCTTTGGCGACGACGCATGGCTGAATCCCCGGAACCTGCTGGACACCCGGCAGATTGAGATCAAGACCAATGACGTCACCATCCGGGTGGACGCGGCCCGGAGCGACCTGGTGGAGACCCGGGTCATTGACGGAGCCCGGTACATCCTGGTCCGGGCGGAGGACGAGGTGCTCATGGACGGGGTGCCCATCCATATCTCCTGAGCAGAAAGGTTACATAACAACAAAACGGCCTGGAGGATTTCTGCCTCCAGGCCATTTCAGACTGTCAAAAATTACCTTAGTAGTTTGTCAAGTCAAGTGCAACAGTTCGTCGGTGAATACCTCATAAGGAGAACGCCAGCCAAGGCACTTGCGGGGACGGTGATTGATCAGATCTTCGTAGGCCTGAATTTGTTCCTCTGAAACATCTGACATATCCTGGTATTTGGGTAAATATTCCCGGATCAGGCCGTTGGTGTTTTCGTTTGTGCCGCGTTCCCAAGGGGCGTGTGGAGCCGGAAAGTAGACAGTCAGGTTTGACATAGAAAGTTCCAGCTCAGAGTAGCGGGCAAATTCGCTGCCCCTGTCTGGCGTAAGCGTCTTTATTGCGGCAGCCGGAATTCTGCTGAATAGCTCTTTGATCTTGGCGTTGACCTCCTCGGCCGTTTTATGCTGCACTTTTCCCATGAGCAGGAACCGGGTCTTGCGGTCTGTCAAAGTGACAACACAGGCGCCGCCTTTCGTCCCTATGACAGTGTCGGCTTCCCAATGACCTGTACTCTCCCTTTGATTGGCCGACGGGGGACGCTCTCCAATATGATGTTTGATCTCAAACTTTCCTTGCCTCTTACTGCACTTTTTCTGCTTTTTCCCCTTCCTGCGCAAATGGTAGAGAAAGCGTTCTTTCTTCCTGAGGTATATTCCGGGGTACTGGCGGTCAAACAGTCCAGAGTAAATGGCCCGGTAAATTGTGGAATAGCTGACAAGGAAATCAGACTGCTCCAGCTTAAACCGGTTAGAGATCTGCTCGGGCGACCATTGTAGATCTTCAATGTAATGTCTGATACACTTTCTATACTTGGCATTGGCCAGTATCCGTCTCCGGCCGCAGTTTTTCCTGCGCATCCGGTACCGTGCCTGCGCCCCGGATGGCGTGTAGCAATGGCGGGAGTCGCTCCCACGTCGAAGCTCTCTGCTGATGGTTGCCGGTGAACGCTTAAGCTCCCGGGCAATTTCCCGAATACTTGCACCCATTCCCCGCATCAGGTATATCTTTTCCCGCTCTTTTATGCTAAGATGTGTATAGTGGCTCATAGCTATGCTCCTTTTCTGGTAGTCCGCAAACACCATTATAAGGGCTCTTCTGCTATGAGTCACCTTTCTTCTATCTGCTGTTGCACTTGAATTGTAAATCCGCCTTCAACCGAAATTCCATAAAAAGCTTCTTCAAAGGAACAAAGATTTTGACAGAAATACCCCGTACGCCTGATCGCGAATTTTACCTTCTTAAAATATCGTGCGTATTCATCCCGAATCAACATATTGGAAAAAGCTTTTGCCATGATAGTGGGATCATTATGAAATGCACCACATCCAAATGCGCCAAGAATCAGGATGTCCACATCATTGGACATTGCAGCTTCCAGGATGTTCTTTATTCGTGACTCGTAGATCGACATCAGTTCCTGGTCCGTTCGTAATAGCTGGTTATTTATGTACGGAGCAGCACAGGTAATAACATCCACAAAAAACGGTTCTGATAAAACCTGTGGAATTGTGTCATCGGATTTAATTACTGTTACATTCGGAGAATAAATCAGACGGTCTGAGAAGAAATTGTCGCAATTACGGCAATGATACTGATAGTAATGTCTCAGAAAATACGGCTGTGCAAGAGCGTTATACAAATCACTGCATCTGCACAAGCATTCTTCCTGAGTCATAGCGCCCCGAAGAACGCCTCCGCCAGGCTCACGAGGATTTGCAAAATTCAAAACTGCTATCCTCAATCCAGGTTCTGTGGATTCCCTTGCACACTGAAATGTAGTATTTTCAAGGACATCAACTTTAAGGTCTCCCTTTATTTGGCGAAGAGATGATGTATAGTTTTCCAGATACAATTGACTGGAAGCCTGCATACGCAAGGTGTGTTGCTGAAAGTTTGGATTTTCAGCGATTATTTTCTGTGTATCTTCAAAAATCATAATCAATTCTTGTGATGTCATATCAATTTCCTTTCCGAAGATGTTATAATTTTTGCAAAGTATAACATAAGCTCAAAAAAATGACAAGGGCAAACTGCCCCTGTCAAAAGTTTTATCCGCCGCATCCAGCATATTTTCAATAAAGATTCCATACCCTCTC
>JBJEJG010000107.1:0-2506 GCA_051877795.1 Acetatifactor sp. | reverse complement strand
CCGGAGGTGAGAGAATGCAGGAACAAATCGAAGCAGTACAACGGATGCAGGAGTATATTGAAGAACATCTGCGGGAGGATATTTCTCTGGCAGACGTGGCAAGAGTGTCATTGTTTTCTCCATGGCATGCAAGGCGGTTGTTTATAGAATATACTGGTGTAACGCCGGCTGATTACATCAGAAAGCTAAGACTAAAGCAATCTGCCCTGAAATTACGGGATGAAGACGTAAAAGTCCTGGACGTTGCTCTTGATTTGGGTTTTGGAAGCGTTGATGGATACCAGAGAGCCTTTCGTAAAGAGTTTGGCTGCAATCCAAGTGAGTATTCTGCCAATCCGATTCCTCTGCATTTGTTTACTCCCTACGGCGTAAAGTTTAAGTTTATGGAAAGGAAGGAAACGACTATGGGTGCAAAAAATGTATTTATTCAGGTAATTGACAAACCCAAAAGAAAGGTTATCCTCAAACGGGGAAAAACAGCCACGGAGTATATGAAGTATTGTGAGGAAGTCGGTTGCGATATCTGGGGAGTGCTGGTCAGCATGAAATCTCTTTGCGGTGAACCGGTATGCCTATGGCTGCCAAAGGAGTATATCAAACCGGGAACAAGCGAATATGTACAGGGTGTTGAGGTGGCAGATGACTATAGCGGAGAAATTCCTGAGGGTTTCGATATAATTGAACTTCCTGCTGCACAGTACCTTATGTTTCAGGGAGAACCATTTAAGGAAGAAGATTACGAGCAGGCAATTATGGAAATCTGGGAGTCTGAGAAAAAATATGACCCATCAATTATTGGTTATCAGTGGGACAGCTCAAACCCAAGGATTCAACTTGAGCCTATCGGCACAAGAGGATATATAGAGTTACTTCCGGTCCGCTCGAAAGAATAAAACATAATGCATAATAAGGCTATATTATCAAATTGTAAGGACGCAGTGAGCATCACTACGTCCTTACTGCTTACATCTGTAGAATTATTAATAATGATAGAAAGAGAGGCAATTCCATATGGATAAAATTGTAATCCGTGGACTTCGGCAGAATAATTTGAAAAATGTTTCCCTGGATATTCCAAAGGGAAAAATTGTAGTTTTTACTGGAGTTTCCGGCTCAGGAAAGTCCAGTATTGTATTTGACACTATAGCAGCCGAAAGCCAGCGGCAGATGAATGAAACCTACACGGCATTTATGCGGGGACGGCTGCCCAAATACGAAAAACCCAAAGTGGAACGGATTGACAATCTGTCAGCTTCTGTAATTGTGGACCAGTCCCGTCTGGGTGGCAACGCCCGTTCCACTGTGGGTACTATCAGCGATATGTACGCCGCCTTGCGGTTGCTGTATTCCAGAATAGGAGAGCCTTATGTGGGAACAGCCTCCTATTTTTCTTTCAATGATCCAAACGGTATGTGTAAGACCTGCTCCGGCATTGGAAAAATTATGGACCTGGACATTGAACGGGCTATAAATCCAGATAAGTCATGGAATGAAAGTATGCTGGAACTTCCTGCATTTGGTGTGGGAAACTACTACTGGAAACAGTATACAGGATCAGGTCTGTTCGATCTGGATAAAAAATACCGTGATTATACACCGGAAGAACGGAATCTCCTGTTGTATGGCAGCAGGGAACCGGGCGGACCCCGGGAACATAAGCGGGTGGAGGGAATCAAAACACAGTTTCAACGTCTCTGCCTGATGAAAGGTCCGGAAGAGCAGAGTGACCATACATTGCGTAAGCTCAATCAATTTATGGAGGAAAAAATCTGTCCGGACTGCCAGGGAAGGCGGCTCAATGCCAAATCTCTTTCCTGTAAGGTGGCAGGATACAGTATCGACGAAATGTGCGCTATGGAGTTCACTGAACTGGTCAAAGTACTGCACACCATCGATGATCCAAGAGCTAAAACAATTGTGGATGCCCTGACAGCGTCCCTTAACCGGATGATAGACATAGGACTGCCATACCTGTCGATGGACAGGGAATCATCTACCCTTTCCGGTGGTGAAGCACAGCGACTTAAGCTGGTACGTTACATGGGAAGCAGTCTGACTGGCATGACCTACATTTTTGACGAACCCAGCACCGGTATGCACCCAAGGGATGTGTATCGTATGACAAGGCTTCTTAAAAACCTGCGGGACAAGGGAAATACCGTTCTGGTGGTAGAGCACGACAAGGATGTGATTTCCATTGCCGATGAAGTCATTGATGTTGGTCCTTTGGCAGGAAAGAACGGTGGTGAGATTCTGTTCCAGGGAAGTTATGAAGCATTGCTTCTATCCGGTACCCGTACCGGGGATGCACTGAAGCAAACAACACCTCTGAAGGCTGTTCCCCGCAAGCCCAAAGAATTTCTTCCGGTGCGGGGAGCCTCGGTTCATAACCTGAAAAATGTATCGGTGGACATTCCACTGAATATCCTGACCGTGGTTACCGGCGTAGCTGGATCAGGCAAGAGTTCCCTCATTCGTGATGTGTTTGCTAAGGAGTATGAGGACC
>JBJEJG010000106.1:0-12887 GCA_051877795.1 Acetatifactor sp. | reverse complement strand
CAGCGTATGAACGGTATCTGTGCCGGTGGTACAGGTTCTTTTATCGACCAGATGGCTTCTCTTATCCAGACAGATGCAGCAGGTCTGAATGAATACGCTAAAAATTACAAATCTCTGTATGCTATCGCTGCACGCTGCGGCGTATTTGCGAAGACAGATATACAGCCGTTAATTAACGAAGGTGCCACAAAGGAAGACTTATCCGCTTCCATTTTCCAGGCAGTGGTAAATCAGACCATTTCCGGTCTTGCCTGTGGCAAGCCTATCCGCGGACATGTAGCCTTCTTAGGCGGTCCGCTCCACTTTTTGTCAGAGCTGAAAGCAGCCTTTATCCGCACACTGAATCTGGATGAAGAACATATCATTGACACGGAAAACTCTCACCTTTTCGCCGCCATCGGCTCTGCCCTGAATGCCAGGGACGATGTTACCTACACTTTGGAAGAAATGGTGGGCAAGCTGTCCTCTGATATCAAAATGGAGTTTGAGGTGGAACGTATGGAGCCGCTTTTTGCGAGTCAGGCGGCATACGATGAATTCAAAGAGCGCCACGCAAGGCACCATGTAGGTACTGCTCCCCTCTCTTCTTATAAGGGAAATGCTTTCTTAGGTATTGATGCCGGTTCTACCACTACAAAAATTGCTTTGGTGGGAGAAGACGGCTCTCTGCTGTATTCCTTTTACAGCAGCAATGATGGAAGCCCCTTAAAGACAGCCATTCGCTCCCTGAAGGAAATTTATGAGCAGCTTCCCGAAGAAGTACATATTGTCCGCTCCTGCTCCACGGGCTACGGCGAGGCTCTGATGAAAGCCGCATTCCTGCTGGATGACGGCGAGGTAGAGACCGTAGCGCATTATTATGCTGCCGCCTTTTTTGACCCTCAGGTAGACTGTATTCTGGACATCGGCGGACAGGATATGAAATGCATAAAAATCAAAAATCAGACTGTAGACAGCGTACAGCTTAACGAGGCATGTTCCTCCGGCTGCGGCTCCTTTATCGAAACCTTCGCAAAATCACTGAACTACAGCGTACAGGATTTCGCCCAGGCTGCCCTCTTCGCAGAGCATCCCATCGATTTGGGAACCCGTTGTACCGTTTTCATGAATTCCAAGGTAAAACAGGCACAGAAGGAAGGCGCCAGCGTTGCCGACATTTCCGCCGGACTGGCTTACTCTGTTATTAAGAACGCATTATTTAAAGTGATTAAGGTTTCCGATGCCACAGAGCTGGGTAAAAATATCGTAGTTCAGGGCGGTACCTTCTACAACGATGCCGTTCTGAGAAGCTTTGAAAAAATTGCAAACTGCGAAGCCATCCGCCCTGACATCGCCGGTATTATGGGAGCCTTCGGCGCCGCTCTGATTGCAAGGGAGCATTACGAGGAAGGCTATGAGACAAGTATGCTCTCCTACGAAAAGCTCTGTTCTCTTCAATATGAAACCAGTATGGCAAAATGTAAGGGCTGTACCAACAGCTGCCGCCTTACCATCAACAAATTTTCCGGTGGGCGTCAGTTTATCTCCGGCAATCGCTGCGAGCGCGGTATCGGCGGGCAGAAGAATGCAAACAATGTGCCGAATCTGTTTGAGTATAAGCTGCACAGGCTCTTTTCGTACTCCTCTCTGGATGCTGACCAGGCTCCCAGAGGCACGGTAGGTATTCCGAGAGTCCTGAATATGTACGAGAACTATCCTTTCTGGCACACCTTTTTTACAAAGCTGGGCTACCGGGTAATTCTCTCTCCCAGTTCAAACCGCAAAATTTACGAACTGGGCATTGAATCCATCCCCAGCGAATCCGAGTGCTATCCGGCAAAACTGGCACACGGTCATGTGACCTGGCTGATTAAGCAGGGCGTAGACTTTATTTTCTATCCCGCACTGTTCTATGAAAGAGACGAAGTAGAGGGTGCAAACAACCACTACAACTGCCCTATTGTTACCTCCTATTCTGAAAATATCAAGAACAATGTAGAGGAAATCAGCAGCGGACAGGCACGTCTGCGCAATCCCTTTATGTCCTTCCGCGACCTCGGAACCGTAACCGAGGCATTGCTAAAGGAATTTAAGGAACTGCCTCCGGAAGAGATAAAAGCTGCTGCTGCAGCAGGCTGGGAGGAACTGGACAACACCAGAAAGGATATGCAGAAAAAAGGCGAGGAAACTCTGCAGTACCTGAAAGAAACCGGAAAGCGCGGTATTGTCCTGGCAGGGCGTCCCTACCATGTCGACCCTGAAATCAATCACGGTATCCCTGAACTGATTACTTCTTTCGATATGGCTGTGCTCACGGAGGACTCCATCTCCCACTTAGGACACCCAGAAAGACCCCTTATCGTTTCCGATCAGTGGATGTATCACTCCAGACTTTACGCTGCCGCAAGCTATGTCAAAACTGTTGACAATCTGGACTTAATTCAGCTGAACTCCTTCGGCTGCGGACTGGACGCCGTTACCACAGATCAGGTAAACGACATTCTCTCCGGTTCAGATAAGATTTACACCTGCCTGAAAATTGACGAGGTAAACAATCTTGGTGCTGCAAGAATCCGAATCCGCTCTCTGCTGTCAGCCATCAAGGTAAGGGAAAAGCTGAACCGCAAGCGCACTATCCGCTCCTCTGCCATAGAAAAAGTTGCCTTTACGGAGGAAATGAGAAAGAATTACACCATCATCTGTCCTCAGATGTCGCCCATTCATTTCGAAATTCTGGAGCCCGCTTTTAATGCATGCGGCTACAATTTCGTAGTGCTGGACAATGACAACAAGCACTCCGTGGATGTAGGACTGAAATATGTTAACAATGATGCCTGCTATCCGTCCCTGCTGGTGGTTGGTCAGATTATGGAGGCACTTCTCTCCGGAAAATATGATTTAAACAAGACTGCCATCATCATGACACAGACCGGCGGCGGCTGCCGTGCCACAAACTATGTAGGCTTTATCCGCCGGGCCTTAAAGAAAGCCGACATGGCCCAGATTCCCGTTATTTCACTGAATCTTGCGGGAATTGAAAGCAATCCCGGCTTCCATTTGAACGCGGATATGATGATTCGTGCCGCCATCGGCGCCGAATTCGGCGACATCTTCATGCGTTGTGTCTACAGGATGCGCCCCTACGAAGCCACCCCCGGCAGTGTGGATGCCGTTCATCAAAAATGGTTGAAGGTAGTTCAGGAATTTGTTTCCGCAAAACATGTAAACCTGTTGCATTTTAACAAGCTGTGCAGAGAAATCATCCGGGATTTTGACAACATTCCCGTTCTGGATATTGAAAAGCCCCGCGTTGGTGTTGTAGGCGAAATTCTGGTAAAGTTCTCTCCTGCCGGTAACAACCATCTGGTGGAGCTGTTGGAGAGCGAAGGTGCTGAGGCAGTCGTTCCCGACCTGATTGATTTCATGCTCTACTGCTTCTACAACCAGATTTACAAGGCCGACAATCTCGGTATGAGTAAAAAAACGGCAAGAACCTCCAAGCTGGGAATCTGGGCGATTGAACATATTCTTCGCGGAACAGCTGTAAAAGAATTTAAGAAGAGCAAGCATTTTACGCCGCCCACTCCCATCAGGGAAATTGCCTCTTTTGCAGAACCCATTGTCTCCATTGGCAACCAGACCGGTGAAGGATGGTTTTTGACGGGCGAGATGGTGGAGCTGATTCATGACGGTGTTCCCAACATCGTATGTACACAGCCCTTTGGCTGTCTGCCCAACCACGTAGTTGGAAAGGGAGTAATCAAGGCTCTGCGAAAGGCCTACCCCAAGTCCAACATCGTGGCAATTGACTACGATCCGGGCGCCAGCGAAGTAAACCAGCTAAACCGCATTAAGCTGATGCTGTCCACCGCCTACAAAAATCTGGATTAAAAAAATGCGTCCCAATGGGACGCATTTTTTATGATGCCGCTGCTGTTCTGGTTTCCAGATACTGCTGCAAAACCGCTGCAACCTCCTCAGGCTGTAAACCGGTGTCTGCAATCAGTTCACTTACCGCCTCCAGTTCCTTGCGCTTCTTTTCCTGATAAAGCTCCTCCAGTTCACGCTTTTCCGACTCAACTCTGGTCGTCAGTGCCTCAATCAGTTCCTGCTTCGCAGCAATTTTTTCTTCAATGCTTTTTCTCTGTCCTCTTGCCATAGCTGTCTCCTTTCAAAGGGATTTGTACACTATGCTTTTGTACAATCCTTTTTACAGTATATGGACAAGATGGAAAAATATTCATATTTTTTATCTTTCTTTCAGAGCATTTGCAAGTTTTTCCAACGCCTTTTCCAAAGTCGCTCTGGGGCAGGCCATGTTGATTCTCTGAAAGCCTGCACCCTCGGAGCCAAACATTCTGCCTCCATCCAGCCATAGTCCGGCTTTGTAGATAACAAGGCGCTCCAATTCCTCGTCCGTGATATGAAGTTGTCTGAAATCAAGCCACAGGAAATAGGTTCCCTCCGGCTCCACCAGCTTCACACCCGGCATATTTTCTTTGATAAAGCTTCTTGCGAACGCAAGGTTTCCCTGCAAATATACCGACAGCTGCTCCAGCCAGTCCCTGCCGTACCGATAGGCACTCTCACATGCCACCAGTCCCATTTGATTCAGCTGGCTATAGCCCGTCTTATCAATTTCCTTTTTGAATGCCGCCCTCATTTCGGGGTTTGCGATAAATATGTTGGAAACCTGAAGTCCCGCAATATTGAAGGTCTTGCTGGGTGCCGTACAGGTAATGGTAATATCGCGAAAGCGTTCATTCATTCCCGCCAGAACAATGTGTTTATGCCCCGGATAAACAAAATCCTCATGTATTTCATCACTTAGAATGACAATGTCATGCTTCAGACAGATTTCTCCAAGCTTCTGCAATTCTTCCCTGCTCCACACCCTTCCGACAGGATTGTGTGGATTTACCAGGATAAACAGCTTCACATGATAATCTGCAATCTTACGCTCCATGTCCTCAAAATCCATGGTAAAATAACCGTCTTCCTCGTGCAGCAAGTTATCCACCAACACACGCCCTGTGTCCTTTACTACCTGGCCAATGGAATAATAACCGGGATTCTGCATCATGCATCCGTCACCTTCTTTTGTGAAAGCATGAATTGCCGCCGCAGCCGCATAGACAATGCCCGGTGTTTTCACCAGCCACTCAGGCCTTACCTCCCAATCATGGTAGTTTTTCATCCAATCATGAACTGCCTCAAAATAACTCTCCTTGACCTCGCTGTAGCCATAGATGCCGTGCCTTGCAGCCTCTATCAAGCTTTCGCGCACTTCTACCGGTGCCTGCAGATCCATGTCTGCCACCCACAAAGGCAAAAGTCCCTCCGGTTTCCCTCTCTCTGCGGCGAAATCATACTTTAAACTGTTTGTTCCCTTTCGGTCAATTATCTGGTCGAAATCATATTTCATATCTGCTATCCTCCCTTTGCTACAAGCATAAAAGAAACAGCCCGGACAATGCCGGGCTGATTTATGCAGCTTGTAATTACATATTGCTGTCTACAATCTTATCGATAGGGCCAACGTTCATTGTGTTCTGCTTTAATGCCTTAAAACCAAACATAACAATAATCTTGACAAACCAAAGAATACAGTCAAGCAGGTTGGGTAATCTCAAAGGAACGGAGATACCTCTGCCATCTCCCCAGCTGATAAATAGATTGTATCACCATTACATTTTCCCGTCAATCTATTTGTGGATTACCAACACATTTTCAATTATCTGAAATTACCGATGACGTTATATCTAAAACTCCCCGCTAAATCCACATTGCATAGGAGCTGGCATCTATATTCTCCAAATCATACGGCGTAACCTGATATACATAATAATTCAACCAGTTGCTGTATAAATTATTGCTGTGGGAGCGCCACTGAAGCAATGGACGCTCCTTGGGGTCGTCACCCGGATAATAATTATAGGGTATCTGGATGGGTAAACCCTTGTTTAAATCCCGATGGTACTCATTATCCAGCGTATATCTGTCATATTCGGGATGACCTGCCACAAAGATTTTCTTTCCTCCCTCCGCAATGGCAAGAAATACACCTGCCACAGGAGACTCTGCCAGAACTGTCAATTCCTTACAGGCATGAATCTCCTCGGCCGGAGTCTCTGTATGTCTGCTGTGCGGAGCCAGAAAAATATCATCAAAGCCTCTGACAAGCGGCACCTTGCGGTTTGACACTTTATGCTCATAAACGCCGAACAGCTTCCTCGGCAGCTGCTTTTTATTGATTCCATAATAATGGTAGAAACCTGCCTGCGCTGCCCAGCAGATATGCAGGGTAGATGTCACATGGGTTTCCGCCCAGTCAAAGATTTCACAGGTTTCCTCCCAGTAATCCACTTCTTCAAAGGAGATATCCTCCACAGGTGCTCCTGTTACAATCATTCCGTCAAACTTTCTGTCCCTGATTTCATCCAGAGTCGTATAAAATTTATTCAGATGGCTTGCCGGCGTGTTGACAGACACATGGCTTTTTACATTCATAAAAGTGACATCAACCTGCAGGGGAGTATTGGACAGCGCTCTCAGAAGCTGCAGCTCCGTATCCTGCTTCACGGGCATGTTGTTTAATATCAGCACCTGCAGGGGACGAATGTCCTGATGCATGGCGCGGAATTCGTCCATCACAAATATATTTTCATTTTCCAGAATCTCTTTCGCCGGTAAATCACTTTGTGTTTTGATAGGCATAATATCTTCCTCGTACTTTCTAAAATTTAAACGGAAATCTCATACTGCTTCAGGAAATCCTCCTCCGACAGAATAGGCACGCCCAATTCTTTCGCTTTCTTATTTTTAGAGGAAGAAGAAGTAATATCGTTATTGATAAGGCATGTAGTTTTTCCGGTAACACTTCCTGTCACCTTCCCGCCCTTCTGCTCAATAATATCCTTCAGGTCGTTCCTGCTGGCAAAGTGGTTCAGGCTGCCCGTCACCACAAAGCTTAAGCCCGCCAGTGTCTGGCTGCCCTCCTCTATCACAGGTACCTCCACCTGCAACTCCGCCATCAGATGTTCCAGCTTTCTGAGATTATCCTCATCCCGCATATATTCCGCAAACGCCGATGCAATGACCTCTCCCACTCCTTCGATAGCACTTAAGGTCTCCACATCGGCGACCTGCATTCGTTTTAAATCGTACGAAAAATATCGGCAAAGCATCTTGGCATTTGCGACGCCGATATTGGCAATTCCAAGTCCATAGATTACTCTGGGCAGTGTTGTATTTCTCGATGCATTGACACTGTCTATCAGATTTTGATAGGATTTCTCCCCAAAGCCCTCCATCTCCACGATTGTCTCTCTGTACTTTTCCAGATGATAGAGGTCTGCAAATTCCCGAATGAAACCCATGTCAATAAATTTTTCCAACGTCGCCTCAGAAAGTCCGTCAATATTCATGGCATCCCGGCTGACAAACAGCGTGAACGCCTTGATGCATTTTGCCGCACACTTTGCATTGGTGCAGTAAAGCGACTGCACCTCATTGGTCTGACGAATTTCCGTAGGGCTACCGCAGACCGGGCAGAATTTCGGAATCTCTACCGTGTCGCTTCCCGTCAGATTTTCCGCAATCTGGGGGATAATCATGTTCGCCTTATAAACGGTAATTCTGTCACCGATTCCCAACCGCAGCCCCCGCAGGATACTGATATTGTGAACGGAAGCACGGCTCACCGTTGTGCCCTCCAGTTCTACCGGTTCGAAGATAGCCACCGGATTGATAAGACCGGTCCGGCTGGCACTCCACTCAATCTCCTTCAGGACTGTTTCCCGCAGCTCATCCGCCCATTTAAAAGCAATGGAATGGCGGGGAAATTTTGCCGTTCTGCCCAGAGACTGTCCATAGGCAATATTGTCGTAGGTGAGAACCAGCCCATCCGAAGGGATATCATAGTTTTCAATTTTCTTCTCAAACAGTGCAATGGTATCCAGAATATTCTCTTCCGTCACAAGATAGTGCTCCACTACCTCAAAGCCCTGCTTTTGCAGAAAATCGAATTGTTCCATCTGGGAATTACGAAAGTCAACACCCTCCGCACTGACAAGCGTATACGCATAGAAACGGACATTTCTTTTTGCAGTAATCTCATTGTTCAATTGACGCACGGAACCGCTGCACAGATTTCTCGGATTCTTGTACTTTGCTTCAGCATCCTCGATTTCCGCATTCATACGCTCAAAATCCGAATAAGTGATAACGGCCTCCCCACGCACCACAAGTTTTCCCCCAAAAGGTATCGTCAAAGGAATATTTTGAAAAGTTCTTGCATTATTGGTGACAACCTCGCCGATTTCTCCGTTTCCTCTGGTAACTGCTTTTGCAAGTTTTCCGTCATGGTACGTTAGTACTACTGTCAATCCGTCCAGTTTCCAGCTTAAAATTGCAGGATTTCCTTGCAGCCAATCCTGAAGCTCCTCGCGGCTTTTTGTTTTTCCAAGAGACAGCATGGGACTCTCATGTTTTTCCTTCGGCAATTCATCCACAGCCTCATAACCTACGTTTACAGTCGGACTGTTTGCAAGGATAACACCTGTTTCCTCTTCCAGCCTCTGCAGCTCATCATAGAGAGCATCATACTCGAAATTGCTCATAAGCTCCCTGTCCTCTGCATAATATGCCCTTGCCGCCTGATTTAACTTTTCCACAAGATATTTGATTCGCTCCATCTTATCTAACTGCATATTGTATTCCACCCGTCAACTTAAAAATTTTTTTCCTGCAATCCGCAGTCCCGGTAAAGCCGCTGCACATCCTCCTGTCCCAGCTCTTTATACTCTCCCGGTGCTAATTTTCCCAGTTCAACATGCATGACCCGGGTCCTTTTCAATTCCTGAACCCGGTACCCACAGGCATCACACATTCTCCTGATTTGTCTATTGACCCCCTGAGTCAAGACGATGCAAAATGTAAATTTTCCGATTTTTTTCAACTCACATTCCCTGGTTTTTATGTCCAAATCCTTTAAATAAACACCCTGTGACATTTTAGTTAAAAAATCGGGTGTTATTTCTTTGTTCACTTTCACAAGATACTCTTTTTCATGACGGTTTGCACCCCGCATCATGGCCTGAATCAGGTCACCGTCATTTGTCAGCAGAAGCAGTCCTTCCGAATCCTTATCCAATCTTCCGGCATACGTCACTCTCTCGGGATAATTTATCAAATCCAAAATCTTTCTGTCTGCATGATGGTCTCTCTCTGTACAGGTAACCCCCCTCGGCTTATAGAACGCCAACACAACCGTTTTCTTCTGTCCCTGCAACCGTTTCCCGTCCACCAGAATTGCATCCGAAATTTCAACCTGCTGTCCCGGTACGGCTATTTTCCCATTCACCAGAATCTTTCCCTGTTCAATCAGGCGATCTGCGTCTCTGCGTGAGCAAATGCCGCAATGTGCCAGATATTTGTTTAGTCTTATTTTATCCATGATATTCTTCCATATCCTTCAACAAACGAACCTTAGGTACTCCATTGCCCTCCGTCAGCCCCGTCTTTGCCATTTTGTCTGCCAGTTCATTGTACTCTACGTTCGTATGTGCTGCCACCTTGGTAAAATGAATGGAAATATCTCTTCCCCAGTCCCTCATGGCTTTCGCATATTTTTGCGTCAGCTCCGTCTTTGACCGCCATTCACCAGTAACCCACTTTTCAATCCCCTGATAGTCGTAACGTATCTCTATTCCGGAAAAGCCGTTCAGCAGGGCAAACTTTACAGCATACATGGCACCCAGCATTTCCCCTGTCACATTCCTGTGCTGCAGAGACTGCTCATTGTCGCCGTTTCCGTACTCTGTAAAAATACGACCGTCCGGCAGGATGAATACGCACCCAAAGGCATATTTTTTTATGGAATCTTCATAGCTCCCATCCACATAAGCTAACAGAATTCCCGGCTTCGGGATGTCACATACTGCAGTTTCCTCTCCCACACCCCGTACTCCTGCGAATACCTGTGCTTCCCGCAGCGTCGGAAAGCTCTTATACACTGCACCCGGATATCCGTCTACAGCTGCCTTACATTCTTCCCATTTATCAAAAACACCTGTTGTTTTTCCTTTTTTTACTGCATAATACTTTCTGGCAGCCATCCCCATCTCCTGATTCTGTATCCGCCTGTTCACAGACTACGAGTTTCATTATATCAATTTTTCCCCAAAAAAGAAAGCCCTGCTTTTCAGCTGAGCTTTCTTTTGTCATAAAATGCGAAATCATTTTTCCCGCTTTTCTTCACATGATACATGGCATCATCCGCATATATAATCAGCTGTTCCGGATCCTCCGTATCATTCGGATAAGACGCAATTCCGATACTGCCGCATACTCTTGCCTGATTACCGCATAGGCTGAAAGGCTTGGAGAAAACCTGTCTGCACTGATAAGCTGTCTTTTCCACAATTTTTGCCTGACTGCTCTTCAAAATCAGAATAAATTCGTCTCCCGCAAATCGATAGGGCGTCAGAATCTGAGATTCCATCTCCTTCAATCTGGCTGCCACCTGACGCAGTGCGTCATCTCCGGCAGTATGTCCCAGCGTATCGTTTATAATCTTGAAGTCGTCAATGTCAATCATCATGATAGTGCAGGGCGTTTTGCTTGCCACTATCCGGTTCAGGTCACCCATAAATTTATTTCGGTTGGGAATACCTGTCAGGAAATCATGCTCCGAGGCAGCTTCCACAATCTTCTTTGCCTCTCCCAGTTCCTGAAGCAGCTTTCTTCTTCTGCGATTATCCACTCCTACCCAAACAATGATAATGACCAGTGCCCCAATCAGAATACATCCCGGTACCAATGTCTCTTTGTTTCTTTGAAAAAAGGTCATTTCATAATTTATAATCTCTGTATCTTCCGGCAGAACCGACAAGCTGATGTCAAATTTCTCCATCATCTGTGCATCCACACAATAAACGTTAGGACTGTCAGCCACCGCACCGTCCACATATTTATTGGTGCCATTGATAAAATCAAGTGCCATCTTCGCTGCCATTTCACCGGACCTATACATAGACGCCACATTTCCGCCAAGAAGCCCTTCTCCGACACCGCCTTCCACCATACGCAGAGTTGGCACCTTTGCGGCACTGGTAATCATCCTGATTGCCTGACTGTTGGTATACTGCTTTCCGCTGGCATCCTCCGTCATGACGACATATATCAGAATACTGTCATCTGTAACTTCTGTCAATGCTCTATACAACCCTGTAGTAGTAAGCTGAGAGGTATTAATCTCGGAAAATTCCAAATTCGGATATTGTGGTGCACTGTTATAAAAACGCTTTCTCTCCGCTTCACCCGTAATGGTATCATCCAAAATGGCAACAACTTTTTTCGCATCGGGATTTAATTTCAGTCCCAGTTCTACATTCTTATCGACGGACAGCTTTTCGAGAACGCCCGTTACCAATGGATCACTTGCTGCCTCCAACGCATATTCTTCATTATTGATTCCCTCAAAGATAATCGGAATTCCTTCAAACAGCTCCTCCTGATAGTTCATGGCAAACACCAGAGCCGCATCATCTCCGACGATTACTGCGTCATACGGAGCCACATGTGCCAGTCGATACGCCAGCCCATCGTGGAAAAGCTGTAAGGATGTCTCATCATCCACCCGCTTGGTATCCATAAACTCATAGTCCAGAGTACATTCTTCCCCCAGACCATCCTGTATTCCCTTTATCTGTGACTGCACCTGCTCCCATGCATAAGAATAAGAACTGATAAATAATACTCTGTTATCCGTGTCCGCCGCCTTCACTTTCACACCCACGAAACACCAGCAGACAATCATCAGTAAAAAAAGCCCCTCTTTTATCCTCTTCATGCTTTATCTCCTAATGATAATACTCTATAGTACTATTGTACCACTTATTCAACATTATGCAATATTTCTGTTGCACTTTTATCTTATTTTCTGATAATTTTTTTCAATTTAATCTCAATCACTTCAAATTCTTTCTGAAAAAAGTAACAAAGTGCTCACAAACATCTACGGCATTACAGACAAGACAGCTTTTCCTCAATGGCCTCCTGAAGCTGTCTCGCCAGTTCTGCAATTCCCGCAAGGCTGTCTTTTGCCTCTGCTACCTTATTCATTTCCTGCTGCACCGAGCTCTGGTATACCATTTCCTTGCGCACACGCATATCATTATTGGAAAAGCCAAAAACTATGTCCTCTATGCCTGTCTCTGTCCTGACAAGTTCTGCCCATGGACTGTAACCAAACCGTAACCAAAAAAGAAATTGTAAAAGGCTGCCCACATTGCGGGCAGCCTCTCCTGCAAAACTATTTTTCTCTCGTTTATACAATCCCCTGAGCAGTCATAGCAGCTTCTGAGGTGTCCGCAGATTTACCGGGGTTTTGAGGTCGGTTGTATATCACGTGTATAGAGTGATTGTCGGACAATTTCGATTATTACCAAATTCAAATCATACATCAAAAAAATCTGATTCATTTTCTTTTTTCTGTTCATCAGAATAATTAGGATGTTGATATATCGTAATTCTATTCCCAGAAACAATCTTATCTTTTAACATCCAATACAAATTCTGTCCTCCATATGCAGTATTTTTCTTAACTCCAAATGAAACAATACAACAGGGAGACTGCAATCCCTTCCTATGTTTTAAGAAAATATACACAATTTTGCTAGAATGTTTTAATTTGCTCTCAATTATGTAATCACATCGAATCATGGAATTATTTTGAGGGCCGTCTTTGGGTGAATATATTCGAATAAAATTATCTACATCCAAATATTGTTCTATATGTCTAAATTCAGAAATACGTTCCTCGATATCCTTTTCGTCATTTTCTTTGCCCTTATAATGTTCACTACCAGCCAAATACGCATCCGTAATAGGATGTTTTTCTGAGA
>JBJEJG010000105.1:0-2533 GCA_051877795.1 Acetatifactor sp. | reverse complement strand
TACATATGCAAGGCAGTCCCCTTTGACTTTATCACGGACAGCCGTCCCGAATACCGCATGCGGCTGCGCGCGACCCGTTTCCAGATCGCAGAAGGGGTCTATGAGAACATCATTACCCACCTCCCCGCGGATGAGATTCATTGGAACAGATGAAGCTTATTTACCATCTCCGGTGACAGTGTGCATTCCTCCTTGATTTAATTAGCATTTTCGATAATGGGAGAGTTTGAATCCCGTCTCGCACTTTTTTAATTGTCAGAAAGGCAAAAGAGATTGCGAGAGGGTCTTCGAAAGTTCGAACGCCCTCGCTTTTCTTTTACATTGAAGGCAATGAGCGTGCAAAAAAGAGATGAGAAAATGGGCTTATATGCAAGCATAACATCCATTTTCTCATCTTTTTTCATAGGGCGTGGGTGGAATGGAATTATCCAGGGCAGACATTACATCCTGAATTCGGAAAGGGAGCTGCCGGTTATCAGCCAGTGGAGCTATCCTCGTCTTTGACTATGTGGTAGCGGAACAGGAGATTCTGTATCCGGAGGATGTGGAGCAAATGGAAGCGGAGGAGTGGGATCTGACGCTGTTTACCTGTACGGTCGGCGGCCGGAGCCGGGTTACGGTCCGCTGTGTGCGGCAGGAAGAGTGACGGTTCGGATCGAGAAATTATGGGTTTCGGGCAAAGAGCAAGAAATAGCCTGCAAAAGTTGTCTTTTTTGCAATTTTTTTCACAATATCTGTCTTTCCTTTCAGAAAATGAACGGTTTTATGAAGCATAAATAACAAATATGCAGAAGATTCCGCTGTGAAATTTCGATATTATATGAATATCAAAAGAAACAAAAAGGAAGAGGAAACGAACAGAAAAAACAAGAAATGGAGAGAGGTATTATGGAAAAAATTCAAAAGAGCCCGGATGAGCGGGCGCTGTCGCTGGGAACAAAAATCAGCTATGGAACGGGTGATCTGGCAAGTCAGTTTGTGTGGTCCTTTATTGGCTCTTACCTGATGATTTTTTATACGGATGTGGCAATGCTTCCGGCTGCGGCAATCAGCCTGATCTTCCTGGGAGCGCGTGTGTGGGATGCAGTGAATGATCCGATGATGGGAGCGATTGCGGAACGGACAAAATCGAAATACGGAAGGTTCCGCCCGTATCTGCTGTATGGAGCACCTTTTCTGGTAATTGTTTATGTACTTTGCTTTATGGCTCCGGATTTTAACGGAAACATGGCCATGAAGATCGCTTATGCGGCGGTTACTTATATTGCGTTGGGCATGCTTTACACAGCAGTTAATCTTCCGTATGGCGCGTTAATGACGGTTATGTCAAAGAATCTGGAAGACCGGTCGGACCTGTCCACCTGGAGAATGATCGGTTCTAATGTAGGCAGTCTGATTCTTTCTGCTGTCTCTCTTCCGCTGATTCTGTATTTTGGACATGGCGATCAGTCCAAACCGCTGGGATATACGGTTACGGCCATTGTGCTTGGCATTATCGCACTGCCGTTGTTTTATCTGGTATTTTTCCGCTGTAAGGAAGTGATCCGGGTATCGCCGAAGGCTGCCTCCGTGCCGATTATTCAGTCTTTTAAATCCTGCCTGAACCGGCCGTTTCTCTGCCTGTTTGCGCTGAATTCCCTGGCGCTGGTAGGCAAGTTCGGGCAGGCCGGCGTGGCTATGTATTACTACAAATATGTGCTTCAGAGAAGCGATCTGGCGGCGCTGCTTATGGTGCTTCTGAATGGTTCAACGGCGCTTGGTATTTTCCTGTTTGCAAGGGTCAGCAAGCAGTTCGGAAAGAAGAATACGACGATGGCTTCCTTTTTGCTGGCCGGTGTGTTCCAGATTGCGATTTACTTTGTAAGCTATGACAATATTCCACTGGTTATGCTGTTTACCGTATGTACCGGTCTGACCAGATTCGGACTTCCGGTTGCAACGGCCATGCTGGCAGATGTGATTGATTATACCGAGGACAGGACCGGAATCCGAGCGGATGGAACGGCCTATTCCGTTTACAGCTTCGGAACCAAATTATCCAGTGCTCTGGTAGGCTCCGTAGGTGTGATTTTGCTGGTAAAGGTCGGATATGTGGCAAATGCTGTACAGACAGCAGAGGCGATGCGCGGCATCAGCATGGTAGTCAATGTACTGCCGGGTGCGTGCTGGCTGCTGGCGCTGATTCCGCTTGCTTTATACAACCTCAGCGAGGAAAAATACGCTGTAATCCGTGCACGTCTGGATGCGCGTGAACAGAGCGAAGTCCGTGCATAATATAAAAAATGACTCTGATGAAGTAATGGATTCCCACATATTTGATGTATTTGTGATGGCCCGAAATCGATCGGATTTCGGGCCATTGTGCGTTCTTTTGAGCCAATTGGTCTGAGCGCTGAACGGATTGGAAGCGGACTATAAAATGAGTTGCCCATTTGTCGCTTAACTCATAAAATATTGGAATTAAAAACGGCCTCATGATATAATCCCATCTTTGACAGTCAGACAGAACAAAACACCGTTGTAACGCCCATTC
>JBJEJG010000104.1:0-2555 GCA_051877795.1 Acetatifactor sp. | reverse complement strand
CATTCTTGCTGCTGGCTCCCACCGGAACCTCCACCTCAGCCCCCTCTAACAGCTTCAGCATTCCCTGCTGCACAGACTCTCCGCTGACGTCGCGCTGGTTGGTATTGCGTTTCTTGGCAATCTTGTCAATCTCATCAATAAAAATGATTCCGTGCTCTGCACGCTCCACATCATTGTCGGCTGCAGCAAGAAGCTTGCTCACCACGCTCTCGATATCATCGCCTATGTAGCCCGCTTCGGTCAGTGATGTGGCATCCGTAATGGCAAGCGGCACATCCAGAAGTCTGGCTAAGGTCTTCACCAGATAAGTCTTTCCGCAGCCGGTAGGTCCGATCATCAGCATATTGGACTTCTCAATCTCCACACCGTCCTTCTGATCGGATGCAATTCTCTTATAGTGATTGTAAACCGCCACAGACATTACCTTCTTGGCATGCTCCTGCCCCACCACATACTCATCCAGAGAAGCCTTAATTCTGTGGGGCGCCGGAATCTTCTTAATGTCAATCACAGGCTCCGTCTTCTCCTTCGGCTTTTTCTTCTTCAGCTTCTGGTTATTCGGGATAACCCCCTGCAGATCAGACAGATTAATCATACTGATTCCCGGCATCTTTCCCATGTTCATATTCATCATATCATCCATGGAAAAACCGGAATTATTCATCGTGTCAAAGGTGCGCTGCATGCAGTCCTGACAGATACAGATATTGTTTGGAATCCTAATCATCTTCCCCGCAATATGCTCCGGTCTGTGGCAGATATAGCAGATTTCCTCATACTGCGTATCCTTATCCTCCGGGTTCTTATCCTCCGGCTTCTTATCCACGTCCTCCGAAACCATCTCTGCGATGGCATCCTCGCCATCAATGATTTCTCTATAGTCATTGTTATTGCTCATTCCAATCTCCCAGCTTCCATCTCTTTTTATAATGCCTTTATTATAATTCAAAAGTCCCGCAATCACAAGAAAATTGCGAAAATTCATTTTTATTTAAGAAGTTTTATTTTTCTGTAAATATTATAACAGTAAGCAGCATCCCCCCGGGTCAGTTCCTCTCCGCTGTACGCCGCCCGCTCCAGTATCTTAAAGTAGCGGTCAATTTCCTCCTCCGGAATACCGGGAAGCCCGCTTTTCACTGTGCTCCGGTACTCTTTATCATCCAGGTTCCTGCGCCTTAAAATGCCCTTTTTCCACAGAATCCGGTTCACACGGGAAGAAAGTACTCTCACCGCAGCGCGGTAATCCTTCTGATGCAATACCGTATTTTCCCGGCGTCTTGCATGCAGAAAATACCCCACTGCAAATGCCACCGCAGCGACAGACAGTACAATCACAATCCATGCTGCTCCCACTGCTGGAGTTCCCGCATACCCTCCTGCATGCCCTTCCTCCCCATCATCCGGGGCAGTATTGCCATTCGGCGTATCCTTTCGCTCCGCATTACTGCTTACATCGTTCATATCATTCTGTGCAGCGGAGGTATCCGTCTCGCCTCCATTCTCCTGGTGCACACGATTTCCGCCATTCTCCCCGGAGGTATTTCCGGCAGACGCATCAGTCGGATTACCTGCCGCAATGCCGCTTTCCCCCTGATAATCTTCTGCCGTTGTCTCCTCCCACAGCTCTGCATAATGCTCTGCTGTCAGTTTCTGATAGCCTGAGGCTTCATAGGCGCTGTTCTCTGTCACTTCCACCGGAACCCAGCCCGTTCCCGGAATAAATACCTCCACCCAGGCGTGGGCGTCGCTGTCCTTTACCAGCGCCTCATACATACCATCCCCAGTCTCCACAAACTCCGACGGTTTCACCACATAGCCGGTCACATAACGCGCCGGAATCCCCATTTCCCGGAGAAGAAGCACTCCGGCACTTGCGTAATGCTGACAGAAGCCCTTTCCCGACTGCCCAAGGAAGTACTCAACCACATCCTCACCAAAGGGAATCCGGTCCAGAGAAAGACTATACTCGGCAAGGGAAAATAATTTCTCCCGCACCAGATATGCTGCATAAATTTCCGGTCTGTTTTCGATGGCATCCGAAGCCCAGAGACTTCCATAGGTTTCCCTCCATCTTTCAGTAAGGCTTTTCCCCAATCGGTGACATTCGGAAAGGTTCGACGGGACCCGCAGATAACGCTCACTGCACATTTTGCTATAATACCACTCAACAATTGCCGTATCTTCTCCCATCAGAACTCCACTCGGCATTTCCAACAGCGAACCGCCGGTGACGCCCTCCGCGATAAGTATCCTCTGTCCGTTCCGGTATGCCATGGCATCTGCTTCCAGGGTAAGGGAAACCATTTCCCCCTCTTCATCCGTAACCCGGGAGAGATCCGCCTGGTAGGGCAGGTATGCATAGTCATCCTTTGTGTCCAGATAGGTGATGCGGTATTCTGCCCCGGTTGTGCATCCCTCCCTGGCAGCAATACTTAACGTCTGATAAAGGCGGTTCTGCAGATACATCGCCGCCTCGCTCTCCTCCATGCCGGAAAGTTCCTCCACCGCCTCCGCAAACTCCACCTGCCCCTTGTTCGTCCAGTTGCCGCTTTGGT
>JBJEJG010000103.1:0-13098 GCA_051877795.1 Acetatifactor sp. | reverse complement strand
TGGATGAACATATTCTTGATAAAGTGAGCCTGCCATGCAACCTCAACGATGAAACGAACTGCCATACGGGTATCCTTGTTGGCGCCACAGAATGCGTCTACAACGAACAGTCTCTTGCCGGACAGCTCCTTCTTTGCGATTTCCTTTACAGCAGCCCAGGTTTCCTCGGTCATAGGATGATTATCGTTCTTATATTCATCAGTAGTCCACCATACAGTGTCCTTGGAGTTCTCATCTACAACAATATACTTGTCTTTGGGAGAACGTCCTGTATAGATTCCTGTCATTACGTTGACCGCGCCAAGCTCAGTCTCCTGACCCTTCTCGTAGCCTTCCAGTTCAGGCTTTGTCTCTTCTTCAAACAACAACTCATAAGAAGGATTGTGCACGATTTCCGTGGTACCGGTAATGCCGTACTTGCTTAAATTGATTTCTGCCATCTTACTTTACCTCTTTCTTTCAATGATATAGTGAAAAATGTGCTTCTCTTCTGTCACATTGGTTGTATTATCTCAAAGACTTGTCAAAAAGTCAATAAATGCCACAAATTTTATGAAGTTTTATAAATATTTTACACACGGAGGGTTCCTTCATTCAGCCCCTTTTTCAGGAACACTGTACTGTCGGCTTTCGTTTCCTTCCTCAACCATTCTCTTTCTTCTTCATTCAGGTAGGGAGAAACCTTTTCGTACACCTGCTTCTGATAAGCATACAGATAAGCCCTCTGGACCTCCGTCATATATTTCTCGTCAATGGCATCCATGTCAATAGGCACCCAGGTCAATGTCTTAAAGTGCATAAACTGGCCATACTCGTTCTTTACATCGTTCTCTGCCACCATCACATTTTCAATACGGATGCCATGGCTTCCTTCTATGTAAACGCCGGGTTCATTGGTAATATCCATACCTGCCTCAAGTACCGCATCCACCGCCCCTTCCACGAATCTCCATCTCAGCCCCTGAGGGCCCTCATGTACATTCAGAATGTAGCCGACACCGTGTCCTGTACCGCATTTATAGTCAATCCCGATATTCCAGAGCGGCTGGCGTGCCAGAATATCCAGATTTCTTCCGGTACAACCGTAAATCCAGCGTGCATTCGTCAGCTGCAGCATACCTGCGGCAACCAGCGTGTAATGCAGCTTCATCTCATCGGTAAGGGCGCCCAGCACAACGGTTCTTGTCACATCGGTGGTCCCTCCGAGATACTGTCCGCCGGAGTCAATCAGGTACATTCCCTCCGGCTTTAAAACCGCATAATTATCCGGTGTCGGCTCATAGTGCATCATTGCCGCATTGGCCCCGTATGCGGAAATGGAAGGGAAGGAAAGATCAATGCACTCCGGGATTTCCCTGCGCAGTTCCTCCAGCTTGTCAGCCGCCGTGATTTCGGTAATCTCCTGTTTTCCGATGTTCGTCTTCAGCCAATAGATAAATTTTGTCAGGGCAACGCTGTCCTTTAAATAGATTTCTTCCATATTGGCAAGCTCTGCCGCATTCTTGACTGCCTTCAGCACCTCTGTGGGATTGTTCTTTTCCACAATCGTCTGCTTCTCTGCCAAAATCTTGTACAGGCAGAAGCTGCAATGACGTCTGTCAAGCATAACTTTTCTTCCGGCAGACAACTTCTTTAAGTAGTCCGTTACCGTATTATATTCCTCAATCTGCACACCCTTTGCCAGAAGATAACCTGCAGCAGCCGCATCAAGCGCACTCTTCTGAATAAACAGAACTGTCTCATCAGCCGTCAGATAGGCATAGGACATGGCAACCGGATTGCACTCCACATCACAGCCTCTGATATTGAAAAGCCACATGATGTCATCCAGCTTTGTCAGAAGCAGTTCATCTGCCCCCTCCTCCTGCACCTTTTTCATAACATCAGCACGCTTGTCCTCGAAGCTCCTGCCGGCAAGCTTTTCATCCAGCACATTCACCTTTCCCGCCGGGAAAGCAGGCCTGTCCTTCCAGATTGCATCAGCAAGGTCTTTTTCATAAGCAAAATGAATGTCCTTTTCTGCAAGCTTCTGCTCGTAGTCCCTTCCCTGGGTAATGGAGATTACTCTTCCGTCAAATCCAAGGGTCTGTCCCTGCTTCATGTTCTGCTGCAGAAATTCGGTGATTGTGGGAACACCCTCATCCTGCATGCGGAACAGAGTCACTGTAGTGCCCGCAAGTTCCTTTTCCGCCTGGATGAAATACCTGCCGTCAGTCCACAGCCCCGCACCCTCCTGCCATACCAGCAGTGTACCGTTAGAACCGGTAAAATTGCTGAAATATTCTCTTACCTTAAAATAATCGTTCACATACTCGGAGTTATGAAAGTCCGCCGTAGGCATCATGTAAAAATCAATGTCTTCCTCCTTCATAACCGTCCTGAGCGCTGCAAGGCGCTCCTGAATCACCTTGTTTTCCACCTCTGTATCATCCTTTCGCAATTATTTTTACACCCCTGCCGCAAGCCGTGCTTGCGATACAGCCACAAATAAGTAGTTTGGAGGTTTACTTCCAAAATTAATACCCGCTGGTCTGCTGTCCTTTACAGAGTCCTACTGCCCGGGAGGTTCCGATTCGGTCACAGCCCAGTTCCAGAAACATTTTTAAATCCTCCAGCGTAGAGACACCGCCCGCAGCCTTAATTTTCACTTTCGGACCTATGTGCTTTTTAAACAGCTCCACATCCTCTCTGGTTGCGCCGCCCGTACCAAAGCCTGTAGATGTCTTGATATAGTCTGCACCCGCATTTGTCACAGCCCTGCACATGGCAATCTTCTCTTCTTCCGTCAGATAGCAGGTTTCGATAATAACCTTTAATATATGCTCTCCGCACACGTCCTTCAGAGTACGGATTTCATCCTCTACCTTCTGAAACAGTCCGTTTTTCACATCACTGATATTGACTACCATATCAATCTCATTACAGCCGTCTGAAAGCGCCTTTTTGGTTTCGGCCACCTTCGCCTCTGTGACACTGTAGCCCAGAGGAAACCCCACAACGGTGCAGATATTTATCTTTTCACCGTAAGTCTCATGGATTCTCTTAATATAGGTTGGCGGCACACACACGCTCGCGGCTCTGTATTCCACCGCCTCATCACAAAGCTTTACAATGTCCTCCCATGTAGCATATGCCTTCAACTGGGTGTGATCCACATGCTTAAGCATTTCCTGTATTGTCATAATCAACCTCCATCCTCGTTACGCTTCAAAAGAGCGCCCTGTGGACGCTCTTTTCATAAGTCCTAAATATGCAAAAATCCTTTCACGGTATCCTTCATCCTGTCCACATCACACTGTACATCATGTACCACGGGTGCGGTTCGAATCTCTTCAATTGCCTGGGGAACCGCTACATTTGCCAGTCTGGACAGTTCATCCACCAACTCAAAGTCACCCATGGCATCATACTTTGCATCGATTGCATTCATAACGCTTCTGGTAAACTTGAAAGGGCTCGCCGTGGAAGCAATCACGGTCTTCGTCTTATCCCCTGTCTCCTTCTTATATTTCTGGTAGACCGCGGAGGCTACAGAGGTGTGGGTGTCAATAATGTAACCACAGTTTTCGTAGAGGCGCTTGATTTCAGCAGCCGTCTCCGCCTCGCTTGCAAAATTGCCATAGAAGTCGGTAAGCGCCGCCTTCATCTCTTCCGTAATTTCATATCTTCCCTGTCCGGTAAGCGCATTCATCAGTTCCCTGTTCTTATCCGCATCATTTCCCGCAATGCGGTAAATCAATCTCTCCAGATTGCTGGAAATCAGGATATCCATGGAAGGGGAGGTCGTCAGAACAAACTCCCTGTTTCTATCATAAGCTCCGGTGCGGAAGAAATCATACAGCACCTTATTATCGTTGGAAGCGCATATCAGCTTCCCGATTGGGAGCCCCATATTCTTCGCATAAAACGCAGCCAGAATATTTCCGAAGTTTCCGGTAGGCACTACCACATTGATTTTCTCGCCTTCGTAAATCTTGCCCTCCTTCAGCAGAGTCGCATATGCAAACACATAATAGCAAATCTGAGGCACCAGACGCCCGATGTTGATGGAATTGGCTGAGGAGAACTGGAATCCCTTTTCATCCATCTCTGCGGCAAGTTCCTTATCGGAGAATATCTTCTTTACGCCGGTCTGTGCATCGTCGAAATTACCGTGGATTCCCACTACAAGTGTATTAGCACCTTTCTGAGTCACCATCTGCTTCTCCTGAATAGGACTGACACCGTTCTTCGGGTAAAATACAATGATTCTGGTTCCCTCGACATCTGCAAACCCTGCCAGTGCCGCCTTTCCGGTATCTCCGGAGGTGGCTGTCAGAATTACAATCTCATTTTTGATATGATTCTTGCGTGCCGAAGTAATCATCAGATGGGGAAGGATGGACAATGCCATATCCTTAAAGGCAATTGTAGAACCATGAAACAGTTCCAGATAGTAAGCGCCTTCCGCCTCCACAAGAGGTGCAATCACATCCGTGTCAAATTTGGAGTCATAGGCTCTCTCGATACAGGTTTTAAGCTCCTCCTCCGTAAAATCTGTGAGATAAAGCTTCATAACCTCATAGGCCACCTGCTGGTATGTCATTTCGGATAATTCCTTCAGACTCCTGTCCAGTGCGGGAATATGATCCGGCACAAACAGTCCGCCGTCATCAGACAATCCCTTCAGGATTGCCTCCGAGGCTTTTACAGGTGTTCCCTTACTTCTGGTACTGTTGTATAATACTTCCATTTTCTCATTCTCCTCACTATTTTGCAAAAGCTTTCGCCCTTAGTTTCCTGCACCCTGGTTCCTTGTGCTAAGCTCCAGCAGTTTGTCTCTCATCTCATTTTCCAGCTTCTGCAGTTCTACTTCCGCATTTCTACGCTTCTCACGACCCTCCTCCTGAATCTTGAGCACCTCGTCCAAAGTGCTGATCAGAGTCTGGTTGGTGTTCTGTAGCGTTTCGATATCCACAATACCTCTCTCGCTCTCCTTCGCCGTCTCCAGCGTCGCCACCTTGAGATTTTCCGCATTCTTCTTCAGCAGCTCGTTTGTCATGTCGCTGACCTCTCTCTGTGCCTTAGCTGCATCTGTAGAATGGTTCAGACCGATGGCAATCACCATCTGGCTTTTCCACAGCGGAATGGTGTTGACAAGAGTGGACTGAATCTTGTCGCTCATAACGGTGTCATTGTTCTGAATCAGACGAATCTGGGGTGCCATCTGCAGTGCCACCATTCTTGTCAGCTCCAGGTCATGAATCTTCTTCTCAAAGCGGTTGCACATCTCGGAAAAATCTCTTGCCGCCTGTGTATCCTCCGGCAGATTGCTCTGCTCTGCCTTTGCCACCAGTGCAGGCAGTTCAACCTCTACAGCCTCCTTCAGCTTCTTCTTTCCGGCCAGAATATACATGGACAATTCCTTGAAGTAATTCAGATTCAGTTCGTACATCTTGTCCAGCATGGCTACATCCTTCAACAATGTAATCTGATGTGCCTCAAGAGCCTCGCTGATTTTATTGACATTGACCTCGGCCTTATCATACTTTGCCTTCATGTTGGACAGCTTATTGGCATTCTTTTTGAACACACCGAAAATTCCCTTACTCTCCTCGCCGTCCTCAATAGATTTCAATTCAGCCACAACCTGCGTCAGCATCTCGCCAACCTCACCCATGTCCTTGGTGCGCACATTGTTTAACGCCGTCTCGGAAAAGTCTGCAATTTTTTTCTGACAGCCGGCACCGTACTGCAAAATAGCCTGGGTATTTTTGATGTCAATCTGAGCAGCAAAATCGTCTACCATCTTCTGCTCTTCCGGAGTAAGCTGCACCTCCATGGCCTCCTTAGCCGTTTCTTCCGCCGCAATCTCTCCCTTTACTGTCTCTGCAGGAACCTGAGGCTTCGTGTCCGGAAGCGGTTCAAAGGTAAGCGTAGGAGCCTCCTTCAACAGTTCATCAATATCACTCATCTATGTATCCTCCTGCTTCAAAGCATTTTATTTTGGTATCTTTTCAAATTCCCGCTGCCTTGTCAGCCCTTCCTTGGCAAGCATGGTCTGCAGCACCTGTGCATCGGTCGTCACATCAAAGGCTGTACTTCTGAACATCCTGTTCAACAATTCTTCAAATGCGCTGTTGATGGAATCCAGCGTCTTTTCTATTTCCGCCTTTGCCTCCAGAATCTCCTCTCCCTGAGCACTCAGGTCATCAAACTCCTCATAGGCGCCCACCAGTTTCAGTGTTGTAGGCAGATAATAATTCATAAACTTCTTCATCTGGGGCATCTGTTCCGGATGCTCCCGCAGGCCTTCAAAAATTTCCTTCAGCAGATTTTCCAGTCTGAACAGCTTTGCGGATATCTCCTCACCGGCAATGTTGTCATTCATGTCGCGGAGCTTCCGGATACAGTCCTGCCCTTCGGCAATCATATCATCCAGCTCGCTGTTTGAAGCAGGCTGGGGTGGATTCACAGCCGTCTTAAGTTCCTGTGCCTTCTGCTCCCTCTCCTGAAGCTTTCTCTGCTTTTCCAAATCCAGATATTCTCTGTAAATTTTGTCATCCAGCATCAGGCAGGTTTCCTGCGTATCCAGATGTCCTTCCGGAAAGAAGCCCTTATCCAGCATTCTCTTTACATCCTTCAAAACAAATTTCTTTGTCTTTCCGGTGTGAAGCGCCAGGTTATCCAGATTAATATAATGATTATGTCCGGACAGCTCCAGATATTTCTGCGCACGCTTCAGCCTGAATTTCTGTTTGCAGCCCACATTTATCATACCGATAAAGCTTAATAGCAGAATAAAAAGGATGAAAAAGGTAACCATCCAGCCTCCGCCCAGCCCAATTCCAAGTCCTAAAAAAACAGCGGAAAGGATTGCCATGACACCCGTTCCCACGCCGCCGAATACCTGGTAAAGAGTTCCCGATATCCGACCTACTTTTACAAAGGGAGCCTGCAGTCTGGCCGCTGAAGCAGCCCGTATGCGCTCCTTCCTCTCATTTTCCGCCTGAGCGCGCTTCCTTTCCCTGGTTGCATTCTCCCATTGTTCTGTGTAATTATGGGTTCCGTTTATTCCATCTGAGACAGCCTGTCCCACCTTGGCTGACACATCCTTCACTGTACCTGTAACAGCATCCCCAAGGTCACGAAAGTCTCCGGTGCGCAGGGCATCCTCCACGGCTCCACGGATTTCCTCTCCTATACTGCTCCATGATTTATTCGCACTCATTGCCTTATTCCTTATTCCCACACTTACTCGAAAACCAAATGCCGCCTTCGGCGTCGCTTGTTTTTCCGCTCGCGTACATTATAATACTCACTCGCAAACCCACACCCATGGTGCTTTATTGTCTGCTTCGCAGACTGTTTGCTCGTTATCGCGGCGAAAACCAAATGCCGCCTTCGGCGTCGCTTGTTTTTCCGCTCGCGTACATTATCCCATAAATATTTCCACATGGCAAGGGATTTATTTGAAGAACTCATGCCCTCCGTGCTGAAACAGAAAAGTCAGGTTATCGTCAAACCATTTCATCTTCTCACTGTCGGCATACTTTCTGGCAGCAAAGTAAAGCGCCCCATCCGAAATATCCTCCCCCATCAGAGCACGGCCTACGGCGTTCACAGTTTCCTCACTGACCTGCACTCTGTAATAGCTGCCGTTGGATACAGGCGAGAATTGTGTCACTCCATTCTCCTGCTGAAATACCACCTCTGTCACTGTCCCGGGAAATTTATCATGATTCACTCTGTTCAAGACCACATTGGCAACCAACAGCTTTCCATCTTCGTCCTCACACCCGGCTTCCGCCTCAACAATCCGAAGCAGCACTTCCAGTTCAGAGTCATCCAAATCATAAAGAAGCTTCTGCTCCACCACCTGATAATCTACCACCCGTTGCCCGGAAACTGCCACATCCGCAATGCCAAGGCCCCTGCTCTCGCCATCCTGTCCGTAAGCAGACATCTCTGTGTCTGACCGGGATTCCCGTTCCCTTGCCTTTTCCTCCAGTTCCTCCAGTTCAAGGTGAAGCATTGCAACCGGCTGGGAGGCATACTTTGCCGCCTCTGCTTCCCTGACGCACACAAAGCCAAGTATAAATACCAGATTTCCCACCAGCAACAGGCTCATTGCCTTTTTATACATACACTTTTCAATCCTTTCTCATCTATCAGGGCGATTTACGCCTGTCCGATATATCAGTATATGAAAGGAAATTGAAAAATATATCTGAAAATGCTATACTTGCTTAAAAGAAACAGATATGAGAGGATTTCGCGTGTCAACACCTTGCAAAGTACCCGGTCAGGACAACCCCCATTATGAAGGTGTCTTCCCCGCCGTCAAAAAAAACGGCGAGGTATATTTTCGTGCCTCCCTGACCTACCACAGAAAACACATCAGCCTCGGCAGTTTTTCCAGTCCCGAAGCTGCCCACGCCGCTTATCTGGAAGGCTGTCGTATTCTGGCAGATTTCTCCTGTTCACCCGAAAGCTACCTTAACACCTCTCCTCTACCCTTTGAAAAATGGATTTCCCTTATCAATTTCCGGGACAACGGACTTTACTTTGGCAATCCCATCTACGTGGGGAAAAAGATTTTTTACTATTATCTCTCTCCCGGAAAAATTCTGAAATTTGATCCGGATGACCTTTTTTATTATTCCTCTCACAAAATTATGTGCAGAGGAAACCACTATTTTGTAGCCGATTATGGGCTTCAGGTCAGTATCATCACCAGATACGGCATCAAACCATATGCGCGGGAGGGAAAGGATTTCCGCTTTATCAACGGTGATTCTACTGATTTCCGGCGTGAGAATCTGGAAATTCTGAATATATACCACGGTGTCAGCCACGAACAGCAACACGGACGACATCTCTACGCTGTCCACATCCATATCAAGGGAAAATACCTTGTGGGGCGCTACACAGACGAGCTGGAGGCCGCTATCGCCTACAACAAGGCAATTGATGTTTTAAAGAAGAATGGTGTCACACGCAGATATACACCGAATGAAATTGACGGCATCTCTCCCAGCAGATATGCGGAAATTTATACCAAACTGCAGATTTCACCAAAACTGACAGCCTACAGACCTTAGTCTGCAGGCTGTTATTGTAACTACTTTTCCGAATAATCAATAAAGCTGATATCCATATCCACATATCCTGCAATTCCGTCTACGGAACCCTCCAGGCTATACTGCCACATGGTAAATTTATAGGGATAATCCGGAATATCTGTCTGCTGAGACAGCCACACATCATAGGCCGTCAGTTTCGACATATCAATCTGCTTCATCAGCCATTCCTTGTTACCGTAAATGATCGTTTTATATCCGGCGGCAGAAATGGTATCCAGAAAGGCCTTCGTGATTTCCGTTCGCTCCGACCTGCTCAATGTGTCTGTCCGCGCCGTGTCATTCTCAATCAGCTCCATATCAAAGGCAACAGGATAAGATATCTTATATTCTCCCAGATTTTCAAGCACCATGTTCGCCTCTTCCACCGCCTCTTCCTTCGTGATTGCCTGAGAGAAAAAATAAACTCCCACTTCCAGACCGGCATCGGTGGCACGCTTCAGATTATCACTGAAATATTCGTCCAGAATCAGCTGACCTGTCCCGTAGCCTCTGGCTCCCACGCGGAGCATGACAAAGTCAATTCCGGCCTTCTTCACTTTCACGAAATCCACATAATCCTGAAATTTGGAAATATCCACTCCGACGTAGGAAACCTGTTTCCCGTCCTCATAATATTTCATCAGGTTAGACTGGCACACCAGCTTTGTAAAGTCATATTCATGCTTCGGCAGATAAGGGCTTATCAAGACCCATTCCTCCTCCCCATTGGCATACTGAATCAGAGTATGCTTCCCGTCCGTGGCGGGGTCATTCTCCACTGTCTCTCTGGGAAGCTCTTCCACCGGCTCCGGAGAAGCAGTCTCCTCCGGCGGATACATATCCCAGAAATCCAAATCATCCGGCGTCAGCTTACTGCCGCCCGCAGCACTTTCCACGTCATCCTCAATAATCGGCGATGATGCCGAAATGCTCTGATTTGCAGATATCTGACTATTCCGATTATTTCTTTTATTGTCGTTCATCAAAAGAACCACCATCAGGATGACCGCCACCAGCAGGGTGACTGCCACAATACTCATCACCACAGTAGGCGTCATTCCGGAGTGTTCTTCGTAATCTTCGGGTAATTTCAAGATGATATCCTCACAATTGCTTTCTTAGGGCACTTTTCAGCACAGGTACCACAGCCGGTACACTTTTCCTGATCAATGACGGCGTGAAACTCAGACACAGCAACCGCCTGATTAGGACAATTCTTTACACAGATACCGCAGCCGATACACCCCGTCTGACAGGCCTTCATCGTAACGGGGCCCTTATCCGTTGAGCTGCAGGCAACCGCAAGCTTCGCCCTATAAGGTACAAGAGAAATCAGATGCTTGGGGCATACCGCAATGCACTTGCCGCAGGCCTTGCATGCTTCCCTGTCAACTACCGCAACACCGTTTACCACATGAATCGCATCAAAGGGACAAACCTTTGCACAGGTACCAAATCCAAGGCAGCCGCTGTTGCAGGATTTCGGTCCACCGCCCGGTACAAAGCTCATCATCCGGCAGTCTTCAATTCCATAATAGTCATAATCTTTTTTTGCCCTGTCACAATCCCCCTGGCAGGCCACGAAGGCCACCTGCCTCTCTGATACCTCCGCCTCGACTCCCATAATTTCGGCGATGCTTTTCCCCACGGCCTCACCGCCAACCGGGCAGGCATTCACAGGTGCCTCACCCTTTGCGATTGCCGCCGCAAGGCCGGAACAGCCCGCATATCCGCAGCCACCGCAGTTATTGCCGGGCAACGCAGCAAGCACAGCCTCCTCCTTCTCGTCAACCTTCACTTTAAACCGGATACCGGCCACCCCAAGGAAGAGGCCAACAAAGATGCCGACAACACCTACAATCACGGTTGCAGTAAGAATTCCTGTTACGCTCATGTGCCATCCTCCTCTCTATAAAAGTCCCGAAAAACCCACAAAAGCAATTGCCATCAGTCCTGCTGTCAGCAGCACGATAGGCATTCCCCTGAAGGCTTTCGGCACATCATTATACGCAATCTTTTCACGAATACCGGCAAGAATCACAATTGCAATCGTAAATCCGACTGCAGTTGCAAACCCGTTCACAACACCTGTCAGGATACCGTACTCCGCCTGTTCATTGTTGATTGCCACACCGAGCACCGCACAGTTTGTAGTAATCAGTGGGAGATACACGCCAAGAGCTTCGTAAAGAGCGGGCATCGTTTTCTTCAGAAACATTTCAACAAACTGAACCAGAGCGGCAATCACAAGGATGAACACGATGGTATCCAGGTACTGCACGTCAAACCTCAGCAATATATACTTGTTAATGATTCCTGCCACGGCGCTGGCCAGTGTGATGACAAAAATGACGGCAACTCCCATACCGCCGGCTGTCTTTACCTTTTTGGACACTCCCAGGAAAGGACACAGACCCAGAAACTGGCTCAATACCACATTGCTCACAAGGGAGGAGCTGATTAAAATGACAAGTAATTCTTTTACACTATCCATTTACTTCTCCTCCTTTTCCAAATCCACAATTTCCAGATCCGGGGATGTTTTTTCCTGCTTTGTCTCCGCCGGGTTTACTTCATCTCTCTTTTCTCCGGCAGTTGTATCATAAAAGCGTTTTGAACAACCCTTGTCAGAACAGTTCATACAGTCCTCGCTGCATCCGGAGCCAATCTTCTCATAGGACTTTCCGGCGTTCTTACGTCTTTCCTTGATTAGGTTCTGGAGTGCCACCAGCATAGCCAGAACGAAAAACGCACCGGGAGCCTGACCGAAAATGCGGATAGGTACAAAGGAATCCGGCATAACGGAAAGTCCAAACACCTTACCTGCTCCCAGCAGTTCTCTGACCGCACCGATGCAGGTCAGAGCGAAGGAAAATCCCAGACCCATACCAATGCCGTCAAACAAAGACGGAATCGGCGGATTGGAATATGCATAAGCCTCTGCCCGGCCCAGAATAATACAGTTTACAACGATTAACGGGATATAAACTCCCAGTGACTTGTTCAGTTCCGGCAGATAAGCTTCCAAAAGCAGCTGAACAATGGTAACGAAGGATGCAATGATGACGATGAACGCAGGAATTCTTACCCTGACCGGAATGATTTTCCGCAGCAGGGATATAAACAAATTGCTCAATGCCAGAACCGCCATAGTGGTAAGACCCATTCCGAGACCGTTCATTGCCGATGTCGTTACAGCCAGAGTGGGGCACATGCCCAGCATCAGTACGAAGGTAGGGTTCTCCTTGACAAAACCGTTATAAAGTCTCTCTCCCGCTTTATTCATTCAAAGCACCTCCCTCCAGTAACTCCAGAGCAATTTTCAGGCCGCCGTTCACGGCTTCCGTAACTGCCTTTGTGGTAATCGTGGCAGAGGTAATGGCATCCACTTCATTACTGTCCGGCTTCGCACCTGTTTTGGTATAGACAAAGCTATCCACTTTTTTTCCCGCAAACTGCGGCACCAGAACATTCGGTGCCTCCATGCCAAGCCCCGCTGTCTCATTCAGTTCCAGAATAGAAACACCGTTTACGGTTCCGTCCGCTCCAACCCCAACATAGAGTACAATGTCTCCGCCATAGCCTTCCGTTGATGTTGCTTCTACAACAACTCCGTAAAAAGAGCCATCTGTTTTTGTACATGCTTTATAAACTGCCCCCGGTTCCACATGCTTTCCGGTCAGTTCACTCATGAGTCCTTCCGTCGGCACAGTCTGCAATTGTTCAAAAGTAAGCTCAATCCCCTGTTCCTGCGCCTTGGGAAATACTGCTATACACGCCTCCTGAATCGCCTTCTCCTGCTGCAGTCTCCTCGGCTCCTTTGTCAGTTCAAACACAAAGCCCAGAAGCAATCCCGCAATCAACGTAATGCCAAAGAGAATCCCTGCTTCTTTCAACATCATCTTTATATCGCTCTGTTTATTCATGACGCTTTTCCCCCTTCCCGTAACCGAAGGCGACAGGCTTTGTAACCTTCTCAATCAGGGGCACAAGC
>JBJEJG010000102.1:0-2589 GCA_051877795.1 Acetatifactor sp. | reverse complement strand
AGGAACTGTATATCATGGATAAGAATATGGAGCGGCTGATGGTGTCCCAGCTGCAGGAAGAAGTAACTGCGGCAAAGGCTGAACGGGATAAGATTGTTGCCGAACGGGATGAGGCTGTGGCCGAGCGGGATGAGGCTATAGCCGAGAGGGACACAGCCGTAACAAAAGCCAAGGCTGTAGAAACAAAAGCAGCTGTCTTCAAGCTCAAATGCCAAAGCAAAACCCCGGAAGAGATTGCCGGTGAACTCGGCCTTTCTGTGGAATATGTAAACTCTGTGCTGAATGAGTAAAATAACTTTTCACAGCACCAATCCGCAAACAAGCATTGACTCCCACCCCTCTTTGGGTGTACTATTTAATTGTATCGAAGAAACTTTTGAAAGGAGGCTGTCATGAGAATCGGTGCTCTCAATTTTAGTCCATATGTTTATAATACCAATTATTTAAGCCAAAGCAGCCTGAATAAGGTTTCTGCCATACCGGATGATGTGCTTTCCTCGACAACAGATTTTTCCGATCTTTCAAATGCTGAGCCTTATAATGAAGACTTAAATGAAAATCCTCTGCAAAAGGGAGAGACCTCAGATCTGGCCGCTACCTTGCAGATGCAGTTTGAAACGGGACAGCAAAATGCGTCAAGATTGATCAAACCCATTGAGGATAATGAGGAGCTTGTCCAAAATAAAGTCACAACGCAGAATCCCGCTCTCATGCAGCGGGCAATTGACGCATATCAGGCTAACATGATTGCCTGATAGGTAGCAGCAAACGCAGGCACGCTCTGCGATTCGCCTTATCAGAAATAAAAGCGGCAGTTCTTGTAAGAACTGCCGTTTATTAATAGAAGGAGGTTATTCATGGCAGTTTATGAACTGAAAAATGATGTGATTGCCATTTCCATGGACAGTCACGGAGCAGAATTAAAGTCGCTGAAAAAGCTCGATACCGGCAAGGAATACATGTGGTGCGGCGATGCAAAGTACTGGGGTCGTACCTCACCTGTGCTTTTTCCCTTTGTCGGGGGCTTAAAGGACAAGGAATACCGCACAAAGGGTAAAACCTATTCCATGAACCAGCATGGCTTTGCAAGAGATATGGAATTTGAACTTTTCTCGCAGTCAGAGAACGAAATCTGGTTTATCCTCAGATCAAATGAAGAGACACTGGCAAAATACCCTTACGAATTTGTATTGAAGCTGGGTTACCGGATAAAGGACAGTGAAGTACAGGTTTTATGGCAGGTGGAAAATCCGGGACAGGAAGCTCTCCCCTTCTCCATCGGCGGTCATCCCGCCTTTAACTGTCCCATTGAGGAGGGCACGAAGCAGTCAGATTATCTGGTTGATTTCGGCGGTACCTCCGAAATTATCAGTACGAGGCTTGGAGAGCAGGGTCTTGTGACAGGCTGCATGGATGTCTATGGATTGACAGACGGCAAGCTTTCCCTGACGGAAAATCTTTTTGACCATGATGCACTGATCATTGAAGATAACCAGACAAAGGAAGTATCTCTTTGCCATAAGGACGGCACTCCTTATTTAACAGTCAGAATGGAAGCCCCTCTCTTTGGTGTCTGGTCACCTCCGGGAAAACAGGCTCCCTTTGTGTGCATCGAACCCTGGTACGGCAGATGTGACAGCGAATATTTTGACGGTACGCTGGAAGAAAGAGAATGGGGAAATCTGATTGCTCCCGGCGAAGTGTGGAACGCTTTCTACACGATTGAGGTTTAAATTTTCTGTCTCTTTCTAAAATATGTAACACATTTCCGCATAAATATAAAGAAGACGCCCCGGAAGTTTCCTTCCGGGGCGTCCCCTTTATGTATATACTAAACTAAGGGAATAGATAAACGCTTATTTATTCTACATCCTGCAGTGCTGCGAAATCCTCTTCGCCGGTACGAACCTTTACAACCTTATCTACATTGTATACAAAGATCTTACCGTCACCGATGTGTCCGGTGTAAAGAGCCTTCTTAGCAGCCTCGATCACGCTTTCAACAGGAATCTTGCTGACAACAACCTCAACCTTAACCTTGGGAAGTAAGGTTGCATCCACTTCAACTCCACGATACATCTCGCCGGCACCCTTCTGAATACCACAGCCCATAACCTGTGTCACTGTCATACCTGTTACACCCAGATCGTTCATCGCTTTCTTCAGGTGATCATATCTGGACAGCTTTGCAATAATGGAAACCTTGTAAATTCCCGTAGGTGAAGCAGGGGTTGCCACAACCTTGACTGCGGCAGCTTTCTGTGCTTCGGAAGCTTTCGCATAATCTTCTGTACCGAGATCTGTATTTTCGTTTACTTCCATTGTCATGGTATTGGAAATATCCATGATGCTGAAGCCTGCATAAGCTGATGTAAGACCATGTTCACAGGAGTCAAGACCAACGATCTCTTCCTCTTCACTGACACGAAGTCCGACAACTGCTTTGATAATAAAGAATGTAATTGTAATTGTCACAGCTGTCCATGCGGCTACTGCAAGGAAACCAAGAAGCTGAATTCCTAAAAGCTTAAATCCGCCGCCATAGAAAAGTCCAACCACACTGTCATTTCCGGGTGCGGAGGTTGTTGC